>JAOUFA010000566.1 GCA_029858545.1 Betaproteobacteria bacterium | reverse complement strand
TACATCGTAGCCAACCGGGAAGTAACCTGTCAAGCAGTTTTCGCCGGTTACGATTCTGACGGACCGACGCCATGTGCCCGGTAAGCGCCGTGTGGACAGTTACCTGCCGGCGTGGCAGCATGTAACCGTCTGTATTGAAAACATAGGTTACGTGATGGACGCTCAGGTCGCCCTGCGACACGCCAGGGGAAAGCCCTATGCCGAGACGTTCCGCTGCCCCGCAGGCCAGCTATCGCTCGATTTCTGCAATACCGGTCAGGGCGCGCGCAACGCGAACGGCAGCGAGTGGCTCGCCGATTACGATGACCTGGCCGGCTGGCTGCGCGCCGCCGGGGCGCTGAGCGACTCGCAGGCCGGCCAGCTCAGACGAATCGCGGCGGGCTCACCCAAGGCGGCGCGCGAGGTCTGGCAGCGCGCGCTTCGCTTCCGCGACGCGCTGTTCAACGCGCTTCACGCGCGGGTCCACGGCCGCCCGGCCAAACGCGACGATCTCGCCCTGATCGAGGCCGAACACCTGCGCAGCGCACCACATGCGAGCCTATCGTGGGACGGCAGCGCCTATGCGTGGTCGCTGGACGCGTCGCTCAGCGACCTGGACGCGACCATGCAGCCGCTCGCCGAGTCTGCACTACAGATGCTCACCTCGCCGCGACTCGACCGCCTGTCGCGCTGCGGCAACGAGACCTGCCATTGGCTATTCCTCGATGAGACCCGCAATCGCAGCAGGCGCTGGTGCGAGATGGCGAGTTGCGGCAATCTTCTGAAGGTCCGGCGACACCGCGAAAGACGGCGTCTCGGGCGCTAGCAACCGGGCGCGTTCGGGAGGACAATTGCGCGCTTTTGCATGAGGAGCCGCAATGAAGCTTCCCTACACGGTCGAACAGCACATTGCACTCGGCCGCGTCGCCGAGATCGCCGCCTCGCCCGACGGCAATTGGCTCGCCGCGGTTGTGCAGCGACTCGACCAGGAGCGCGCCAAGTACGTCTCCGACCTGTGGAAGCTGCCGGTCGACGGAGGTCCCGCGATACAGCTCACGCGCGGCGACTGCAAGGACGCGGCGCCCTGCTTTCGCCACGATGGTTCTCTCGGTTTTCTATCCAACCGCAAGCCGAACGAGGTGAAACCCGATGACGAAGCCGAGAAACGCATGCAGGTGTGGCTGCTGCCCGCCGATGGCGGCGAGCCGCGGCAGCTCACCGATGAACCGCTCGGGGTGGAAGCGTTCAAGTTTGCCCGTCGCGCGAACCGGATGCTTCTCTTTGCCCCGGTACTTCCCGGCGTCGAGCATGCCAAGCAGCGCGAGGCGGCCGCCGAGCGTGCAAAGAAGGGGCCGGGCGCGCGTCGCTACCGGCGCCAGCCGGTGCGCCACTGGGACCATTGGCTGCACGACGATCCTGACCGTGCCAGCACGCACCTCATCGCCTGCCGCGCGGACGGATCCGAGCGTGTCGATCTCACCCCTGAGGCGACGCGCGAATTCGCCATCGAGCCCACGCTCGACCTGTCCGAGGACGGCAGCGCCGCGGTGGCAAGCTGGACGAGCCTCGGTGCGGATCGCGAGGACGACAGCGCAGTGCTGTGGGTCGAGCTCGCGACACGCGCCCGCCGCGTGCTCGGCGCAGCGCCGAGAACCAACAACGAACACCCGCTCCTCGCCCCCGACGGACGGACGCTCGCGGTGGTGCGTACGACGCGCTCGGCGCAGCATGCGCCGCGCCCGCTGCTCACTTTGATCGACGTTGCGAGCGGCACGTCGCGTCCGCTCGCCGCGCAGTGGGATCGCTGGCCGCAGCTTGGCGCGTGGAGCGCGGACGGACGCAGCCTGTTGGTCACCGCCGACGACGAGGGGCAGGTGCCGGTGTATTCGATCGACCAGGGCTCGGGACAGGTCGAGCGTCTCAGCGCGCCACAGGCCGGCGGCAGCTACGGCAACGTGGTAACGCTCGGCGGCGGATCGCGAATCGCGTGCATCGGTTCGACGCTGCTCGACGCACCGGAGACCTACCTACTCGATATCCGAGCATGCAGCGCGCCCCGGCCGCTCGCACGCCTGTCGGGATTCGTCCCGGCCGGCGACTGGGCCGAAGTCGAGCATATGCGCGTGACCTCCGACGACGGCGCGCCGATTCACTGCCTGATTACGCGCCCGCGAAACGCGAAGCACGCACCGACGCTGCTGTGGATACACGGCGG
>JAOUFA010000565.1 GCA_029858545.1 Betaproteobacteria bacterium | reverse complement strand
AACGGCAAGGGCAATCCGGAATACTTCGTCGCGGAGATTCAGCCCGGTAAGGTTCTCTACGAGATGGACGGGGTCGAGGAAAAGCTGGCGCGACAGGCATTTGCCCTCGCCGCGGCCAAGCTTCCGATCAGGACAACATTCGTGCTACGCACGTTGGGGTAAACGATGAACGCGAGCGAACTCCGCGCCAAGACAGGCGATGATCTGCAAAAAGAGCTGGAGAGCCTGCTCAGGGCGCAGTTTGGACTGCGCATGCAGAAAGCAACGCAGCAGCTTTCCAATACCAGCCAGATAAAGAAGGTGCGCCGCGACATCGCGCGCGTGCATACCGTGATGAAGGAGAAAGACGCCAAATGACGACGCAAGCCGCGGCGCAGGGCGCCAAGAAGGCGCGCACCCTCGTGGGGCGCGTGGTCAGTGACAAGATGCAGAAGACGGTGACCGTGAAGGTGGAGCGCCGTGTTCGCGACTCGATGATGGGCAAGATCGTGACGCGTTCGAAGAAGTACCATGCTCACGTCGAGGAGGCCGGGGTTGCGGCGGGCGACCTGGTAGAGATCGCGGAATGCCGTCCGGTGTCGAAGACCAAGTCCTGGCGTGTCACACGGCTGATCGAGAAGTCCCGTGCGGTCTGAGACGTAAAAGAGCTTGCTTCAGCGTAGATACGGTAATAGAATCCCGAACTTTTCGCGGCTAGACGGTTCATCCGGACCGGCAGGCCGCGTCGACCCGGACGGGATCCAAAACTAGCCGAGCCTGCGGGGCATGGACGCACAGCGTTCCCGCCCGATGCGCGGAAAAAGTTGGATGGAGATTGACCAATGATTCAAATGCAGTCCATTTTGGACGTCGCCGACAACACCGGCGCGCGCGCTGTCATGTGCATCAAGGTACTCGGCGGCTCGAAGCGCCGCTACGCGAGTATCGGCGATGTCATCAAGGTGAGCATCAAGGAAGCGGTGCCGCGCGGCCGGGTGAAAAAGGGCGAAGTCTACGACGCCGTGGTCGTCCGCACGGCGAAGGGCGTGAGGCGAGCCGACGGTTCGCTAGTGCGTTTTGACAGGAACGCGGCGGTGTTGCTGACGGCCAAGCTTGAGCCGATCGGAACGCGCATCTTCGGTCCGGTCACGCGCGAATTGCGTACCGAGCGATTCATGAAGATCGTCTCGCTCGCTCCGGAAGTGCTCTGACGCCCGCTATCCAGGAGAGAACAGTCATGCAACGCATTCGCAAGGGCGACGAGGTGATGGTCATCACCGGACGCGACAAGGGAAAGCGCGGCACGGTGTTACGCCGTGTGAGCGAAGAGTATGTCCTGGTCGAGGGAATCAACCGCGTTAAGAAGAATCAGCGCCCCAATCCGATGAAGGGCGTCACGGGCGGCATCGTCGACAAGGATATGCCGATTCACGTCTCGAACATCGCGCTGCTCAACCCCATGACCCAGAAAGCCGATCGCGTCGGTTTCAAGTCGCTCGAGGACGGACGCAAGGTCAGGGTGTTCAAGTCGAACGGCGAACAGGTCGAAGCATAAGGTAGGATTTTATGGCCAAGGCAGAACACAGCAAGGACAAAGCTCCAGCCAAGGACAAGGCTGCGGCCAAGGACAAGACCGCGGCGAAGGAAAAGGCTGCCGGCAAGCGTGCCTCGGGCGCCAGGGACGCGGCGGAGAACCGCGACGCGGCCGCTACGACGCGTGTGTCGAACCTGCCCGTGCCGCCGGCGCGGTTGCATGCGTACTACCGCGAGAAGGTGGTGCCCGATCTGTCAGCCAAATTCGGCTACAAGTCGGTGATGCAGGTGCCGCGCATTAGGAAGATCACGCTCAACATGGGCGTTGGCGAGACCGTCGGCGACAAGAAGATCCTCGATAACGCTGTGGCGGACATGACCAAGATCGCGGGCCAGAAACCGGTGATCACCAAGGCGCGCAAATCGATCGCCACCTACAAATTGCGTGCGGGCTATCCGGTCGGCTGTATGGTGACCCTGCGCGGCGCGCGCATGTACGAATTTCTGGACCGGCTGGTGAATATCGCCATGCCCCGCATACGCGATTTTCGCGGCATCTCGAACCGTGCCTTCGACGGCCGCGGCAACTACAGCATGGGCGTCAAGGAACAGATCATTTTCCCGGAGATCGAGTACGACAAGATCGACGCGCTCCGGGGAATGAACATCAGCATTGCCACCACGG
>JAOUFA010000003.1 GCA_029858545.1 Betaproteobacteria bacterium | reverse complement strand
CGGATCGAATTTCTTGATCTCGAGCTTGTCCGGCGTGGTGCGCTTATTCTTGGTCGTGGTGTAGAAGTGGCCAGTCCCGGCGGACGATTCGAGCTTGATCTTTTCGCGCATGGTCGGCTCTCCTTACTTTGCGGCGGTCTTGCGCTTGGCACGAATTTCGGCCAGCACAATGTCGATGCCGACCTTGTCGATCTTGCGCAGACCGGCTGCGGAAACGCGCAGGCGAATCCAGCGATTCTCGCTTTCCACCCAGAACCGGCGATAGTGCAGGTTGGGTAGGAAGGTGCGGCGGGTCTTGTTGTTGGCGTGCGAAACCAGGTGACCCTTCATCGGTTTCTTGTCGGTGACTTCACAGACTCGGGGCATAGGCGCTCCGCGGAAAAGGGCTGGATTATACGCTTGAATCGCGGGTATTTCCAAGAGCGTTTGGGGCAGGCGGTCTCCCCGGGGCGTCACAGCAGGCCGCGCTCGGCGAACGACAGGGCCTGGTTGCCCGCGACGATGAAATGGTCGAGCACCTTGACGTCCACCAGGGCGAGCGCCTGCTTGAGGTTGCGGGTCAACAACTCGTCGGCCTGGCTCGGCTGGGCCACGCCCGAGGGATGGTTGTGCGCGAAGATTACCGCCGCGGCATTGGCCTTCAGCGCAGCCTTGACGATCTCGCGCGGATAGACGCTGGTTTGCGTCAGCGTTCCGCGAAACAGTTCTTCGGCGCCCGTTACGCGGTGTTGAGCGTCCATGAAAAGCACGAGGAATACCTCATGTTCTCGTGCGGCGAGGGTGAGGCGCAGGTAGTCGCGCACTGCGCCAGGCGAGGTGAGCGCATCGGATTCGCGCAGGCGCTCGCCAAGGCTGCGACGCGCGAGTTCGATGATCGCTATCAGCTGGGCGGCCTTGGCGTTGCCCAGACCTCTCATGCCGCGGAAGGCCGTGCGGTCGGCGGCAAGCAGGCCCGACAATCCCCCGAAGCGGGTAATCAGGTCGCGCGCCAGATCGACCGCGCTTTTGCCCTGGATCCCGGTGCGCAGGCAAACGGCGATCAGTTCCGCGTCGGTGAGGCCCGCGGGCCCCTGCGCAAGCAGGCGCTCGCGTGGCCTTTCGGCAAGCGGCCAACTCGTTATCGGCATGGTCCAGGCACCCCGGGGTAAAGCGGCCAGCGGAGCGGGGCGACGTCTTCTTGAATCGTCCCATACCCACGAGGCCGCCGTGCTCATTGCGCGGGCACTGCTAGAATCAGACTTGGTTTCCAACGCGCTGGGCGGGCAACGGGATGACAGGGGTCGGAGGCAGGCGGGTACTGCTGGGAATTACCGGCGGCGTGGCGGCCTATAAAGCGGCCGACCTCGCCCGCCTGCTGGTCAAATCGGGCGTTGACCTGCGGGTCGCGATGACCGAGGCGGGTACGCGTTTTGTGACGCCGGTGACCATGCAGGCGCTCTCCGGTCAGCCGGTGTATACCGATCTCTGGGACCCGCGCATCCCCGACAATATGGCTCATATCGAACTCTCGCGCGATCGCGAGTTGATCGTGATCGCGCCGGCGTCGGCGGATTTCATCGGCAAGCTCGCGGGGGGGTTGGCCGGCGACTTGCTCAGCACGCTGTGCAGCGCGCGGCGCTGCGCGCTGATGCTCGCGCCCGCGATGAACGTCGAGATGTGGCGCAATCCGGCGACGCAGAGAAATGTCGCGGCGTTACGGGACGATGGAGTGATCTTCGCGGGTCCGGCCGACGGTGACCAGGCCTGCGGCGAGACCGGCATGGGACGCATGCTGGAGGCAGGCGAAATTTTCGACCTGATACAAGGATTCTTCGCTCCCCGGTTGCTGCAAGGCAGGCGTGTGTTGATCACCGCCGGACCGACCGAGGAGCCGATCGATCCGGTACGAGTGATCACCAATTCCAGTTCGGGAAAGATGGGATTTGCGGTGGCGCGCGCCGCGCGCGACGCCGGTGCACGAGTGACGCTTGTCGCCGGTCCCGTCTCGCTGGATGGCCCGGCGGGCGTGATCCGCATCAATGTGCGCACCGCGGAGGAGATGTTTGCGGCGGTGCAGAACGCGGTCCCCGATTGCGACATCTTCATCTCGGTCGCGGCGGTGGCGGACTACCGCGTGAAGAGGCCCGCGACGCAAAAGATCAAGAAGGGCAATCAACGCGCGTTGACCCTCGATCTGGAGGAGAACCCGGATATTCTCGCCTGGGTCGCCGCACGGCCGCGTCCGCCATTTTGCGTCGGGTTTGCCGCGGAGAGCGAGAATCTCGCCGAGCATGCGATGGAAAAACGTGCGAAGAAGAGGATTCCCCTGCTTGCCGCGAATCTCGTCCACGAAGCGCTTGGCGCGGATGACAACAGCATTACGCTGTTCGACGATCGCGGTGCCCATCCGCTCGGCAGGGGGGCGAAGGGCGAGCTTGCGAGGCGGCTGGTCGAGCACATCGCGGCAATGCTGGACGTGAAATAACCCTGCGCGGCGAGCCTTCGGTTCGCCGCGCGTACCGAAAGGCACATCTCCCATGCACAAGCTCCAGATCAAGATTCTCGATCCGAGGGTGCGCCATGACATGCCCCATTACGCGACGCGCGGCGCGGCGGGACTCGATCTGCGGGCCTGTGTCGACGTGCCGCTCGTGCTGGAGCCCGGCGACAGTCAACTCGTGCCATCGGGGATCGCGATCCACATCGGAGATCCGCGCTATGCCGCAGTAGTGCTGCCCCGCTCGGGGCTGGGCGCCAAGCACGGCATCGTGCTCGGAAACCTCGTTGGGCTGATCGATTCCGACTACCAGGGGCAGTTGCTGATTTCGGTCTGGAACCGGGGGCGCGCGGCGTTTACCATCCAGCCCATGGAGCGCATCGCGCAACTTGTCGTGCTGCCGGTGGTGCAGGTCGAATTCCAGGTGGTCGACGAGTTCACCACATCTCATCGGGGCGAGGCCGGCTTCGGGAGTACGGGACGCTGATCGATGTCTTCGACATCCGCCGTGACGGCATTGGTTGCGCGACCTTCGGCAGACGTTTTGAAGATTTGCCGAGCCGCGGTCGGGCGCATCCTCAATATCCTCGCGCTGCTGCTCAGCGTCGCGTGGCTGCCCGCGGAAGCGCAGGCCGAAGGGGCGGCTGCCCTTGCGCGCGCGAAGAAGATCGTCGCGGGGCGCTGCTTTCTCTGTCATGGCATGCTGGGCGAGGCGGCGAGCGAACTGTCGCCGCGGCTTGCCGGGCAGAACGCACAGTACATCGCCAAGCAGCTTGCCAAGATACAGAGCGGTGAGCGGGAATCGAGTGCGATGCGACCGATGGTGGGCGATCTGACGTTCGAGGATATGCGTGCGCTCGGTCTGTACTTCAGCATGCAGGAGGTGCGCGGGCATGTGTCGGCGGACGCGCAACTGATTGCCCGTGGCGCGGCGATCTACGCGCGCGGCAGCGCGGCGGCGCAGGTGATCGCCTGCGCCGGGTGTCACGGCGCGAATGCGCACGGCTCGGAAACGCTCCCCCGCCTGGCGGGGCAGGTGGCCGCCTATATTGTGGCGCGGCTGAAGAACTTCGGTGCACGGCGGCAGCTCGAAGGGGATGCCGCGATGCACGACATCGCCGCGAAGATGGTCGAGCAGGAGATTCGCGCTGTGGCGGAGTATCTCAGTACGCTCGACTAGGGAAATGGCGAAAAAAATGCCCCGCGCGAGGCGGGGCAGGCATCCGGCGGATTTCGGACGGTCTATCCGAGTACGTCCGTCCAGATGTTTTGCGCCCACGCGAGCGCATACTTGGATTCAAGTTCATTGCGCGCGCTCGATACTCCGCCCGCACCCTTGACCGGGATCAGGGCCTGCTGCCCGGCGTCCCACTGGTGCACCGATGCGACATGCACCACCTCATCGCGCGACACGAAGCTGTAGCAAGTGTTGATGATCTTGTGATTCGGATCGGTGCTCCGTCCGTTGATCAAGTCGACGATCGCAGCAGCGCAGAGCTTGGCCTGGTTGTTGGCCATGCTGCCGGACTTGGGCATGCCTGGCGCGGAGAGCGTGGCGTCGCCCAGCACATGGACGTCCTTTACCGCCTTCGATTCCAGCGTTATCCAGTCGACCGCGCACCAGCGGTTGTTGGTCGTGACCAGGCCCGCCTTGACCGCGATGTCGCCCGCGCGCTGTGGCGGTACGATGTTGAGCACATCGCCCTTTACGTCTTCGACCTCCAGTTTTACCGTGCCGGTCTTCGCGTCGACGCCGATCGCCTTGGAATTGCCGCGATACTCGATCATGCCGGGATAGAGCTCGGCCCAGGCTTTCTTGAATAGCGGCCCTTTTGACGTGACATCGGGATTGGCATCGAGAATCATTATCTTTGAGCGCGGCTTAGCCTGCTTGAAGTAGGCGGCGACCATGCTCGCGCGCTCGTAGGGTCCTGGCGGGCAACGGTAGGGGGCGAGCGGCACGGACAGTACATACACCCCGCCGTCACGCATCGCTTCGAGTTGTTTGCGCAGCGCCACGGTCTGCGGACCGGCCTTCCATGCGTGCAATACCTCGCCTGAATTCATGGCCCCCTCAAAACCGGCGATCTCGCTGAAATTGAAGTCTATGCCGGGAGATACGATGAGCCGGTCGTAGCGGAGGTCGCCGCCCCGTTGCAGTTTGACAATCTTCTTGGCACTGTCCACTGCGAGCGCTTCGTCGTGCACGACCTTTACCCCGTAATTGCCCAGTCGGTCGTAACGGCGCTCGATATCCTGCATCGATTTGAACCCGCCGATGACAAGGTTCGATATCGGACAAGACGTGAAGAGGCCGGCACGCTCGATCATGACGACCTCGATGCTCGGATCCCATATGCGGATATATTTCGCCGCAGTCGCACCGCCAAAGCCGCCGCCAATGACCACTACGCGCGCCTTGCCGCCTGCGGTGGTCGCACAGCCCGCGAGCGACAGTACGGCCGTTGCGCCGGTCAGTCGGAGGAATTCGCGTCGGTCAAATGTATCCATGGCGTCCCCCTATCTCTTCTGCGCGGCGAAATACGCCGCGATAGCTTCGATCTCGGTATCACTGTAGCCCTTCGAGATCTGGTGCATCACCGTCGCGGGCTTCGCGCCGCTGCGGAATTCGTTGACCTTCCTAACGAGGTCTTCCTTGGGCATGCCGGCGAGGGGTTCATTGCCGCCGGCGCTGCGACCTTCCGTACCGTGACACATGGCGCAGGCAGCGCCGAGATTGCGACCCTGGAAGGCATCTTGACCGAAAGCGCTCAACGGCAAAGCCAGCCAGCAGGCGGCGAACAAAATAGGCGTACGCATGAAAACCTCCTCCCAGAGAGTTGACAAACGAAAGCTCGCGCAACTGCGCGGGATTCTGCCGCCGCGCATAGGTGGCGTCAAGGAGGAGGAATGTGACGCCTGGGACGCGAAGTCCCTCAAGCCGGGCGTGCCGTGTCGACCGGCCCGACGACCACCCGTCAGGCGACGGGCTCAGCTTCCTTTTCGTACCTGAGAATGATCTTCTCGTCGTCGCCCAGATCAATGGTGACCTTGCCGCCATGCTGCAGCTTGCCGAACAGCAGTTCGTCGGCGAGCGCGCGGCGTATCGTGTCCTGGATGAGTCTCGCCATCGGGCGAGCGCCCATCAGCGGGTCGAAACCCTTCTTCGCGAGGTGTTCCTTGAGAAGCGCGGTGAAGTGTGCCTCGACCTTCTTCTCCTGGAGCTGCTCCTCGAGCTGCATCAGGAACTTGTCCACCACGCGCAGAATGATGTCGTGGTCGAGCGAGCCGAAGGAAATGATCGCATCCAGCCGGTTTCGGAATTCCGGCGTAAACATGCGTTTGATCGACTCCATTTCGTCGCCGACCTGGCGCGTCGCGGTGAACCCCATCGAGTTCTTCGACAGCGACTCGGCCCCCGCGTTGGTGGTCATCACGATCACCACGTTGCGGAAATCGGCCTTGCGGCCGTTGTTGTCGGTGAGCGTGCCATGGTCCATGACCTGGAGCAGGATGTTGAAGATGTCCGGGTGGGCCTTCTCGATTTCGTCGAGCAACAGCACTGCGTAAGGCTTCTTGGTGATCGCCTCGGTGAGCAATCCGCCCTGATCGAAGCCCACGTATCCCGGTGGTGCGCCGATCAGCCGGCTTACGGCGTGCCGTTCCATGTACTCCGACATGTCGAAGCGAATCAGCTCGATACCCATGCAATAGGCAAGTTGACGGGCCACCTCGGTCTTGCCGACCCCGGTCGGTCCGCTGAACAGGAACGAGCCGATGGGTTTCTGCGGGTTGCCCAGGCCGCTGCGCGCCATCTTGATCGCGCTGGCGAGCGCCTCGATCGCCTTGTCCTGCCCGAACACGACCGCCCTGAGATCGCGGTCGAGGTTGGCGAGCGCGCTGCGGTCGTCGGTCGATACGGTGCGCGGCGGGATGCGCGCGATCTTGGCGATGATCTCCTCGATCTCCGTCTTGCCGATCACTTTCTTTTGCTTGCCCTTGGGAGCGATGCGCTGCGCGGCGCCCGCCTCGTCGATCACGTCGATTGCCTTGTCCGGAAGATGGCGATCATTGATGTAGCGCGCCGAGAGCTCGGCGGCGGTGGTGAGCGCGTTGGCGGTGTACTTTACGCTGTGATGAGCCTCGAAACGCGTCTTCAATCCCTTGAGGATCTGGACCGTCTCCTCGACCGACGGTTCGGTCACATCGATCTTCTGGAACCGCCGCGACAGGGCGTGGTCTTTCTCGAACACGCCGCGGTATTCGTTATAGGTTGTCGCGCCGATACATTTCAGCTGGCCGGTGGATAGCACGGGCTTGAGCAGGTTGGACGCGTCGAGCGTACCGCCCGAAGCCGCGCCCGCGCCGATCACCGTATGGATCTCATCGATGAACAGGATCGCATTGGGATTGTCGGCAAGCTGCTTGAGCACCGCCTTGAGTCGCTGCTCGAAATCGCCGCGGTACTTCGTCCCGGCAAGCAGCGCGCCCATGTCGAGCGCGTATACCGTGCTCTTGCCGAGTAATTCAGGAACATTTGCCTCGACGATACGCCGTGCGAGTCCTTCCGCGATCGCGGTCTTCCCAACCCCCGCCTCGCCGACGAGCAGTGGATTGTTCTTGCGCCGGCGGCACAGCGTCTGAATCACGCGTTCGAGTTCTCTGTCGCGCCCGATGAGCGGATCGATTTTTCCGGCGAGCGCGAGCGTGTTGAGGTTCTGGGTGAAATTGTCGAGCGGACTGTTCGAGGCGTCGGTCTGGCCTTCCTGCTCGTGGTCCTGCTCGGACTTCCCGGATGCCGGCTGCGGCGTCTTGGTGATGCCGTGAGAAATGAAATTCACGACATCGAGCCGAGTGATGCCCTGCTGCTGGAGGAAATAAACGGCGTGCGAGTCCTTTTCGCCGAAAATCGCGACCAGAACGTTGGCGCCGGTGACCTCCTTCTTGCCGGAGGATTGCACGTGCAGGATCGCGCGCTGGATCACGCGTTGAAAACCGAGCGTGGGTTGGGTGTCGACCTCGCGGTCGGCGGCGATGCGCGGGGTCTGCTCGGCGATGTGCTGTGTGAGATTCTTGCGAAGTTCATCGAGGTTGGCACCGCAGGCGCGCAACACCTCGGCGGCGGTGGGATTGTCCAGCAGGGCGAGCAACAGGTGCTCGACGGTGATGAATTCGTGGCGCTTCTGGCGCGCCTCGACGAACGCCATATGAAGGCTGACTTCGAGTTCCTGGGCGATCATGCTACGTTTCCTCCATCACGCACTGCAACGGGTGCTGGTGCCTGCGCGCGTACGCAGCGACCTTCTGAACCTTGGTGGTCGCGATGTCGCGCGGAAACACTCCACACACTCCGACTCCGTCTCGATGTACCGCCAGCATTACTTGGGTCGCCTTCTCACGCGTCATTGCGAAAAATTTCTGTAAAACCACCACCACGAACTCCATCGGCGTAAAGTCGTCGTTCAACAGCATCACCTTGAACATGGGAGGAGGTTTCAGCCTGCTCTTCTGAGCCTCCAGTACGGTGTTGTCCTTGAACTGCCCCATACCGCCCGTTTGGCGCCGCCGCTCTCAACGTGCTTGCACGCTCGATCGCCCGCCGTTCACGCTCCTTTAGTGCCGCTGTCCGTTCGATCAGTTTACGCCCGTTCGACAGCCGAACGGCACCTGAATCGCGTTGAAATGCTTCAAGCGCCAGTTCACGAGAGCTATCGTAATCAATGTACACCCGGCACGCAACGCAAATAAGGGCAAAGAATGGTGTGAAACGTGGGTCTTTTCACGCCTGCTTGCGAAGGCTAGTTCTGGTTACCCCGGGGAAGGCCGGACTCTTGACGGCGCTTCCGGGCGCGCGTAAAAATCCGTCCTGCTGTATTGGGATTCGGGCTGTCTGTTTCGCCACAGAGGGCGGCGGGGTCGTGGAGTTCCAGGCATGGATCGGGTGACCGCCCGGTGGTTCAATCAGAGGAAAAGGAAGAGGAATGGCGACAGGCACCGTAAAGTGGTTCAACGACGCGAAGGGTTTCGGTTTCATCACCCCCGACGATGGCAGCGAGGATTTGTTCGCGCATTTTTCCGCGATCAACATGGCCGGCTTCAAGAGTCTGAAGGAAGGCCAGAAAGTCAGCTTCGACGTGGTACAAGGCCCAAAAGGAAAGCAGGCGTCCAATATCCAGAAAGCGTGAGGGGAGGTTGCCCCAGGAAAAAGGCCGCCCCGGGGCGGCCTTTTTCTTTTCCGTTGGGCTGCTGCCGCGCTACATTCGCTCGATCATCGCCTGACCAAATCCCGAGCAGGAGACCTGCTTGGCGCCCTGCATGAGGCGTGCGAAATCGTAGGTCACGACCTTGTCGCCGATCGCCTTTTCAACCGAGCGGATAATCAGGTCGGCGGCATCGACCCAGCCCATGTGGCGCAACATCATCTCGGCGGAAAGAATCTCCGAACCCGGATTGACGTAGTCCTTGCCGGCGTACTTCGGGGCGGTGCCGTGCGTCGCCTCGAACATTGCGACGGTATCCGACATGTTCGCTCCCGGCGCGATGCCGATTCCGCCGACTTGGGCGGCGAGCGCATCGGAGAGGTAATCGCCGTTCAGGTTCAGGGTGGCGATGACGTCGTACTCGGCCGGGCGAAGCAGGATCTGCTGCAGGAACGCGTCGGTGATCACGTCCTTGAAGAGGATTTCTCCGTGCGGTGCCTTGATCTTCATCCACGGGCCGCCGTCGACGAGTTCCGCGCCGAACTCGCGTTTGGCGAGTTCGTAGCCCCACTTCATAAAGCCGCCTTCAGTGAATTTCTGGATGTTCCCCTTGTGCACGAAAGTCACCGATTTGCGTTTGTTCTGGATGGCGTACTGGATCGCGCGGCGAATCAGGCGTTCGGAACCCTCGATCGAAACCGGCTTGACCCCGATCGCGGAGGATTCCGGAAAGCGGATCTTCTTGACGCCCATTTCCTTGATCAGAAAGTCGATGACCTTCTTCACTTCGGGCGACTTTGCCGCCCACTCGATGCCGACGTAGATATCCTCCGAATTCTCGCGGAAGATCGTCATATCGACCTTCTCGGGCTCCTTGACCGGCGACGGCACGCCTTTGAAGTAGCGCACCGGTCGCAGGCACACATAGAGGTCGAGTTCCTGGCGCAATGCGACGTTGATCGAACGGATGCCCCCGCCTACCGGCGTCGTGAGCGGTCCCTTGATCGAAACGGCATATTCTTTCGAGGCCTCAAGCGTCTCCTCGGGCAACCAAACATTCTCGCCGTAGATGCGGCAAGATTTTTCGCCGGCGTACATTTCCATCCAGACGATCTTCTTCTTGCCACCGTACGCTTTTTGTACGGCCGCATCGACCACCTTGATCATTACCGGAGTGATATCGGCACCGATGCCGTCGCCTTCGATGTACGGAATGATCGGCTGGTCGGGGACCGAAAGCGAGAAATCCTTGTTGACCTTGATCTTGTCCCCGGTGGTGGGAACCTTGATGTGCTTGTATGCCATGACTGCTCCTAGGCGGAGGTGAATAGGTGAAATCGCAACTCAATTCGACTGCAATGCTAAAAGATATATTATATAAGTCTTAGCCTTGGCCCCCCTAAAAACCGCATGCGACCGACTGCGCCGCTCGAGGTTTGTCGCGAGGCTTGAGTCCTTGGCGGTACGGGGGAGTGGGCCGGCGCGCTTGGCTGGCGGCGCGAAATCTTCCGGCAGGAATGCTGCAGCGCAGTAGCGAACCCCGGCAGTCTTCGCCCCCATCTGCCGAGTGTCTTCTAACAAATTGATTGTTAGAGACTTTGCGGGCAGGCGGCAGTCTGCGCGGGTGACCTGGCGGTACGAGGCGAAAGGTGAGGAGGGATCGCAGGCAGGCTCCAGGGGATCTTGGGGCAACCGGACTGTCAACCGCACGCCCGCGTGCGCGTTAGTGTTTTCTGACTGGTCAAATTGCCGGTCTGATTTTTAAACTTACTCTAGAGAAGGAAAGTAAATGAAGAAACTTTTGACGATCCTCATCGCGGCAATGTTCGCGGCCACCAGCTTCGGCGCCATTGCCCAGGGCGCGGCCGCTACCGATACCCCGAAAGCCGAGAAAAAGGCAAAGGGCGAGAAGAAAGCCAAAGCCAAAGCCAAAGCCAAGAAGGCCGAAGACAAAAAGCAGTAAATCTACGCGGAAGCAAGTGAAAAGGCAGGGCGATGCCCCTGCCTTTTTTTTTGCCTTGGGGAATCACGCAGCGTGCGTGGCCCTTCCTACGGGCGTCCAGCGAACGGCCCCGCAGTGAGGGCTTTGCAATGCGCGGGCCTAGAGTGGGCGTAACGCCGGGGGTCCGGTACCATGTGAATTCTGATGCGCCATAGTTTCGTTCGCTCTTGTGTCGTCCTATGCGTTCTGCTGAATTGGGCCAGTGCCCTTGCGCAGCAACCCGCGTTGCCGATCACAGAACTGTCAGCGGGGATGCATCTCATCCGTGCCGAACTCGCCAATACCGACTTGGCGCGCATGCAGGGGCTGATGCGTCGGACTTCGCTCGCGCAAAACGCGGGCATGGTTTTCGATTTCGAACAGGCGGATATCCACTGCATGTGGATGAAGAACACCCTGATACCGCTTTCCGTCGCGTTCATCGGTGAGCGCGGAGAAATCGTCAACATTGCCGATATGCAGCCGCACAGCGAGCAGGCCCATTGCGCGGTGCGTCCTGTTCGCTTCGCGCTCGAGATGAACCGGGGTTGGTTCGCGCAACGCGGTATCCGCGCGGGCCACACCATCCGGGGACTCGAGAGTCTCGCGCGTTGACAGGAGTCCCAAGGGGGCGGGCGCCCCTGATAGGTGAAACCGGGGCACATAGCCCCGGTTTCAACGCTTCCTATACGTCGGTCAGAGACCGCCGTTTTGCTGCGCGACCATGCAATACAGCATGGGGATCGACAGCATGGTGTTGAGGCGCGACGTCAGCATTGCGAGGCGCGCAGCCTTGGCCTTGGCGTCGGCATCGACCTGAACCATGCCCAGCGCCTTCTTCTGATTCGGCCAGATGATGAACCAGACGTTGAATGCCATCACCAAGCCCAGCCACATGCCAATGCCTATCGCATGATGCGGTCGTGCAATCGACAGCGCGCTGACCAGATAGCCGCTCATCCACGCGAGCAACAGTCCGGTAACCATCGTCGAGAGCGCGGCCCAGCGGAACCAGAATAGTGCCTCGGGTGCGATGACCTTGCCGATCGCCGGCTTCTGTTCGTCGGGGATCTTGGGCATCGACGGCATTTGAACGAAATTGAAATACCACAGCAGACCGATCCACATTACCCCGGAGAGTACGTGCAGCCAGCGCATGAAGAAAGCTGACCACCCATGGGTCGCCATCGCGCCGAAGGTGCCTGCGATGCCCATGATGACCAGCAAAATGACCACGCCCGCGATTACCGTGCGCCCTAGAGACTGCAAGATTGCGCCCATTGAAGGCCTCCTTTTTTGATTATGTTGGCGACTTGAACCCGCCGAAGGGCAAAAAGTCTAACACAGCGGAATTGGACTTGTTATCCGCTCAGTGATTGGGGATTTGGCCTGCCGGCCGGAGCACGACGCGGCGGGCGCGGGGCTTCAGGAATCGGCGGGCGGAGGCAATGCCGCACATTCCCGGAAGATTCTCGCCCGACAGTTCGTGCAAATCGAGTGGTCGCGACGCGCGAAAAAGCTCGCGATCGCGTCTTTCATGGACGCGAAGACATTCTCCTCACCGATTTCGGGAAGCAGTCCGCTGCGACGCAGGACACCGACCACCGGCTGGCGCAGGCCGTAGAGGCATAGTCTGCCGCCTTCAGCGCGCCGAGTTCGTGCTTCGTGGGCGAGCGCCTCGGCACCCGCTACGTCGATGAAATTGACGTTCGGGGCGACCAGCAGCAGGTGATGCTGGTCGCGTGCCACCTCGCGCAGGACCTCGAGGTGCGACTGGACATGATCGACCGCGCCGAAATAGATCGAACCCTCGACGCTCATGATTTTGATCTGCGGGCATTCACGCAACCCTTCGGCGACCGGCGCCAGCCGGCGCGTCGCATGACGCGGGTCCGGCACGAGCGAGCGCATCTGGGGGCGAGAGGTGCGATTGAGATACACCAGCAACGACAAGGTCACGCCGATCAGCACCGCAAACTCGAGGTTCATGAGCAGGGTCGAGGCGAAGGTAAAGACGAGCACCAGCGCTTCGCCGCGACCCGCGCGCGCGATGGTGCGCATGGCGTGCAGGTCGAACAACCCCGCCGCGACCATGAACAGAATCGCGGCCATCGAGGCGATCGGAATGTGCCCCACCAGCGGCGCGATCAATAGCAGCGCGACCACAAGGAACGGGGCGGAGAACGCCGCAGCGAGCGGCGTTCTCGCTCCGGCGTCGTAATTGATTCCCGATCGGTTGAACGACGCCGATGTCGGGTAGCCCGAGAAGAAACTCGCAGCGATGTTCGCGAGCCCCTGTCCGACGAATTCACGGCTGGCATCTATACGCTGCCCCGACTTGAGGGCGATGGCACGCGAAATCGAAATCGCCTCGGTAAGCGACAGCATCGTGACTCCGATCGCGATGCCCATCAGTGACTTGAGCGTATCCGGAGAAAAGTCCGGATGCGAAAGCGGCGGCAGGGCGCTTGGCAGCGCCCCGATGACGCGTATGCCCGTCGTCTCCGCGCCGAGCCACAGGTTGAGTGCGAACCCGACCAGACTGCCCAGCACCAGTGCCGCGATCATGTACGGTAGTTTCTTGAACCACCGCCTTGCCGCGATGCCCGCGGCCAGCGTAATCGCGCCGACCAGCAGGACATAGGGGTTGGTGTGCGAAATACCGGTGGCAACCGAATAGACGGTCGCCAGAAACGAGCCACCCGGAGCAATCTTGAGACCCAGGAAGTTGTGCAACTGACTGGCGACGATCAGGGTTCCCGCGCCGGCGGTAAATCCCACTACCACGCTGTGCGAGATGAAATTGACAAGGCGCCCGAGGCGAAACGCGCCCATCGCGAGCATCATCGCGCCGGCAAGGAATGACAGCGTGAGCACCAGACTGATGTATCTTTCCGAGCCCGGCAGGGCCAGCGGCGATACGGTCGCGAACACAAACAGAGAGATTGCGTTGGTGGGACCGGATACTGCATGCCAGGATGAACCCACGAATGCCGCGACCACCGCCGGTACCATCGCGCAGTACAGTCCGTATTCGGGAGGCATTCCCGCAAGCGTTGCGAAAGCGACCCCCTGTGGCAGAACGACGATCGCGCCGATCGCGCCTGCGATGAGATCGGCGCGCAGACTTGCGCGTGTAACCTGGCGATGCCAGGGGAAGAGTGCCAGAATCGCTAGCGCGAGGGCGCGGGGCGACAAAACGGATGGAGACACTGAATGGAGTCCTGTGTCAGTGGCGCGCCGCGGCGCCCAATGCGGTCCGCTTGGCGGCTGGCGGTACAGAGCAAGGATTCAGCGCCAAGCGGAAGAAATCGGATATCACGAATCTCGCTCCGGTGGGGATGAATGGGATCCGGCGTGTCGATCCCCGGGGGCAGGTTGAAGCAAGGAGTCATAATCATACAGTCGGCGGCGACGCGCCCGCTCAATTCTGCTTCGCCACAGATAAGCTATCCAAATGCCACGACTTGCCGCCAACCTGTCCACGCTTTTTCCGGAACTCGATTTTCTCGATCGCTTTGATGCGGCGGCGCGGGCCGGATTTCGCTATGTGGAGTACCAGTTTCCCTACGGCCGCGATCACCGGGTGGTCGCTACACGGGCACGTGCGGCGGGAGTCGAGGTGGTGCTGCACAATATTCCTGCGGGTGACTTCGCGCGCGGCGAACGCGGCATCGCCTGCCTGCCCGATCGCGTCGTGGATTTCCGTTCCGGGGTCGAGCGCGCGATTGATTATGCACAGGCCGTCGGCTGCACGCGGCTCAATTGCCTGCCGGGAATCGCCCCGGCGGGCGTTTCGCGCGAGCGGCTGTTCGATTCCCTGGCGGGCAACGTCCACTACGCCGCCGACCGACTCAAGGCGGCCGGAATCCGCCTGATGCTCGAACCCTGCAACCGGCGCAGTGTGCCCGGGTTTTTCGTCGCCACCAGCGCCGAGGCGATCGCGGTGCTCGACGCCGCCGGGTCGGACAACGCCTTTCTCCAGTACGACCTGTTTCACATGCAGATCATGGAGGGCGATTTGGCGAAGACCATCGAGCGGCTGCTGCCGCGCATCGGGCACATGCAGCTCGCGGATGTGCCCGATCGGCACGAGCCGGGCACCGGCGAGATCAATTTTCCCTGGTTGCTCGCGCAGATCGACCGCCTTGGCTATACCGGAGCGATCGGCTGCGAATACAATCCCCGGGGTGACACGGTCGCGGGTCTCGCCTGGGCCAAGCCGTATCTTTGAACTTTCGATCGGATCTCTCGATACCGACATGGACGCGAAACCGGGTTGCATCGATCCCGAGCGTCAGCGCGCGGTGGCCGCGGCGCTGCGTGGATTCCTGCCCGCGCGCGCGGTGCTCTTCGAGGCCGAGGACACGCGTCCCTACGAATGCGATGGACTGACCGCCTATCGCGCCCTGCCGATGGTGGTCGCGCTGCCCGAAACTGAAGAGCAGGTGCAGAAATTGCTCAAGACCTGTCACGCGATGGGCGTGCCGGTGGTGGCGCGTGGCGCGGGCACCGGTCTTTCGGGCGGGGCGATGCCCTCCTCCAGCGGCGTGCTGCTGTCGATGGCGAAGTTCATGCGCGTCACGCGCATCGATCCGGTGGCGCGCGTCGCGGTGGTGCAGCCGGGCGTGAGGAATCTCGCGATCTCGGACGTGGTCGCGCCCTTCGGTCTCTACTACGCGCCCGATCCCTCGAGCCAGATCGCCTGCACCATCGGCGGCAACGTCGGCGAGAACTCGGGCGGAGTGCATTGCCTGAAGTACGGTCTCACCGTGCACAACGTCCTCGCGCTGCGCGGCTACACCGTCGAGGGCGAGCCGATTCAGTTCGGTTCCGAGGCGCTCGATTCTCCGGGGCTCGACCTGCTCGCGCTGATGATCGGCTCGGAGGGCATGCTCGCGGTGGCGGTCGAAGTGACGGTGAAGCTGTTGCCCCGCCCGCAGCTCGCGCGCGTGGTGATGGCCTCCTTCGCCGATGTCGAGACCGCGGGGGACGCGGTCGCCGCGGTGATCGCCGCGGGCATCATCCCGGCGGGCCTCGAAATGATGGACCGGCCGGCGACCCGCGCGGTCGAGCAGTATGTCGGTGCGGGTTACGACCTCGATGCCGCGGCGATCCTCCTGTGCGAGGCCGACGGCACGCCCGAGGAGGTCGAGGAGGAAATTGCGCGCATGAAGGAGGTGCTCGCGCGCGCCGGCGCGACCCAGCTGCGCGTGTCGCAGAACGAGGCCGAACGGCTCAAGTTCTGGTCGGGGCGCAAGGCGGCATTTCCGGCGGTCGGGCGCATCTCGCCCGATTACTACTGCATGGACGGCACGATCCCGCGAAAGCGGCTGGGCGAGATCCTGCGCTTCATCGCCGAGATGGAGAAGAAGTACGGGCTTGCCTGTCCCAACGTGTTCCATGCCGGAGACGGCAACCTGCATCCGCTGATCCTCTACGATGCCAACGATCCCGATCAACTGCGCCGCACCGAGGCCTTCGCCGCCGAAGTGCTCGAGAAATGCGTCGAGGTCGGCGGTACGATCACCGGCGAGCATGGCGTCGGCGTGGAAAAGATCAACCAGATGTGCGCGCAGTTCAGCGCGGCCGAACTCGCTGCCTTTCGGGCGCTGAAGCGTGTGTTCGATCCGCATGAGCTGCTCAACCCCGGCAAGGCGGTGCCGACCCTCGCGCGCTGCGCCGAATACCGCGGCATGCACGTGCGCGGCGGCGTGCTGCCGCACGCCGAGCTGCCGAGGTTCTAGGCGCATGAGCGATCTCGTTGCCGGCTGGGTCGAGCGCGTGCGCGCCGCGGGCGCGGCGCGCAGCGCGCTGCGCCTGCGCGGCGGAGGGACGAAGGACTTCTACGGCGGCGAGCCGCGCGGTGAACTGCTCGACACGCGCGCCCATGCGGGGATCGTGAACTACGAACCGACCGAACTGGTCGTGACCGCGCGCTGCGGCACGCCGCTCGCCGAACTCGAGGCGGCGCTCGCGGCGCAAGGGCAGATGCTTGCCTTCGAGCCGCCGCATTTCGGCGCACAGGCGACCGTCGGCGGTTGCATCGCGGCGGGTCTTTCCGGGCCGCGGCGCGCGAGCGCAGGGGCGCTGCGCGATTACGTGCTCGGCGTGAAGCTGCTCGACGGCAAGGGCGATGTGCTCTCTTTCGGCGGCCAGGTGATGAAGAATGTCGCCGGCTACGACGTGTCGCGCCTGCTTGCCGGATCGCTCGGCATTCTCGGCGTGATCCTGGAGGTGTCGGTCAAGGTGCTGCCGCGACCGACCAGCGAATCGACTTTGCGTTTCGAATTGCCGCAGGCGCGCGCGATCCTGACCCTGAACCAGTGGGCCGCGACGCCGCTGCCGATCAGCGCGAGCGCGTGGCGCCAGGGACAACTGCTGCTGCGGCTCTCGGGCGCCGAAGCGGCGGTGCGCGCGGCGATCGAGCGGCTGGGCGGCGACCCGCTGCCGGACGCGGAGGCGCGCAAGCTGTGGGAAGGGCTGCGCGAGCAGACCGATCCCTACTTCTCGGGCGACACGCCGCTGTGGCGCCTGTCGCTGCCTTCGAAGGCAGCTTCGATCGAGGTCGAGGGCGAGCAGCTGATCGAGTGGGGCGGGGCCCTGCGCTGGCTGCGCACGAGTGCTGCGGCAGGCGCGGTGCGCGAGGCCGCGCACCGCGCAGGCGGTCACGCGACGCTGTTTCGCGCGGCGGAAAAATCGGCCGGCGCCTTCGCGCCGCTGCCGGAGGTGCAGAGGCGCCTGCATCGCGGCCTCAAGACGAGCTTCGACCCGCAGGGGATCTTCAATCCGGGGCGCCTGTATGCGGAGCTTTGAGCGCGTGGCGCGTCAGCCCTTGGTGAGTTTCTTCTCTTCCGTGCGCAGGCTGGCGCGCGCGAACTCGGCGTACTGCGAGGCGGGATATTTGGCGAGCAGTGTCTCGTACAGCTTGCAGGCGAGCGCCGGCTGCATCGCCTCGGCAGCTTTGCCGGCGACCTCCACCAGACGCTTTTGCGCCATCGCCGCATCGCCGGCGAGCAGGGCGCCGGCGTGCAATGTCCAGGCGGCTTCCAGGTACGCGCTGCGCGCGAGCAGCACCTGGCCGAGCGTATTCCATTGCGCAGCTTCCAGCTGCAAGGTGTTGCGCTCGTCGATGAACTCCATGAATACTGCCGTCGCCATCGGCGCGAGTCCCTGCGCGAGGCATAGCTTGATCGCCTGCGCGGCGGCTCCCATGCGCGCGGCGAGTTGCTCCTTGCCGCGTGCCGCGCGTTTCGCGAGCAGCGCCGCCTCGACCGCGGCATATGCATCGAGCGGTGCCTGCTGTTTGCGCGCCGCGTCCCAGGCATCGGCGAGCGCGCCGCCTTCGAGCGCGGCAACGCGCTGCCTGATCTCGTCGAGACCCGGTTTGCGGGCCGCGGCGGCGGCTGCGCCGGGTGCCGCGGCGGGCACAGGCGGCGCTTTGGCCGCTTCGGTCATGAACGCCTGGAAGCGCGCTTCCTCGCTTCCCATCTCCGCGGCATTGCGTCGCTGTTGCCACCAGAACATGCCCGCCGCGACAACGATCGGTCCGAGCAGCATGCCGGTGAAGCCGAACGCGAAATACCCTGCGCTCGAGCCGAGCGTCGGGGGAATCAGATTGAGCCACTTCGATCGGAACATGGTCGCGTGCGATAGGGTCGATGCCCGCCACTATAGTGTCCGGCACGGGGTTTGAACAATGCAGACTGACCTCGCTGATTTCATGCGCGGCACGCCCGCAGGGGCGGAGGCCGAGGCGATCCTGCGCAAGTGCGTGCACTGCGGCTTTTGTACCGCGACCTGCCCGACCTATCAGTTGCTCGGCGACGAACTCGATGGACCGCGCGGGCGCATCTACCTGATCAAGGAGGTGCTCGAAGGCAAGCCCGTCACCGCGAGGACGCGCCTGCACCTCGATCGCTGTCTGACCTGCCGCGCCTGTGAGACCACCTGTCCTTCGGGCGTGCAGTATGCGCGCCTCGCCGATATCGGACGCGGGGTGGTCGAAGAACGCGCGCCGCGCTCTGCGTGGGAGCGCGCGCGGCGTGCGCTGCTTGCCTGGGCGCTGCCCAACACGGCCGTTTTCGGCGCCGCGCTGAAGCTTGGGCAGGCACTGCGTCCGCTGCTGCCGCGTGCGTTGAAGGAGAAGGTGCCGCCGCGCGGCGCGGCCGCGGGTGCGCGGCCCGCGGCGCGCCACGCGCGCAAGGTGATCGCGCTCGCCGGTTGCGTGCAGCCGGTGCTCGCGCCCAACATCAATGCGGCCGCGGCGCGCGTGCTCGATCGCGTCGGGATTTCGCTCGTCGAAGTCTCCGGGGCGGGGTGCTGCGGCGCCGTGCGCTACCACCTCAACGATCAGGACGGAGGCCTGGCCGACATGCGTGCGCTGATCGACAGCTGGTGGCCGATGGTTGAGCGAGACGCTGAAAAGGCCGCCGCACACGGCGTGCTCGAGGCGATCGTGATGACCGCGAGCGGTTGCGGCTCGACGGTGAAGGAATTCGGCAGCTATCTCGCGCACGACCCCGCCTACCGCGACAAGGCGGCGCGCGTCGCGGCGCTGGCGCGCGATTTGTCGGAGATCGTCGCCGACCACGCGGCGGCGCTTGAGCCGCTGCTCGTCAAGGGCGCGCGGCGCGGCAAACTCGCCTTTCAGTCGCCGTGTTCGCTGCAGCACGGCCAGAAGATACGCGGCGTGGTGGAGGGATTGCTTGCCGGTGCGGGATACGAACTGACGCCGGTGTCGGAGGGGCATCTGTGCTGCGGCTCGGCGGGGACCTATTCCATTCTTCAGCCCGAATTGTCGGGCCTGCTGCGCACGCGGAAACTCGCCGCGCTGCGCTTCGGAGAGCCTGCCCAGATCGCCACGGCGAATATAGGCTGCCTGGCGCACCTGCAGGCGGCGACGGATACGCCGGTCCGACACTGGATCGAATTGCTCGACGAAGCGCTCGAATGAAGATGGCGGGATCGGTCGATACCATGGAGAATCCGGCTTGAGGACGCGATGAACGCACCGCACACCGCCAGCGCACTGAAACCGCAGGACACTGACAGAAAGGTGGTGCACGCCGCCTGCCCGCACGACTGTCCCGACACCTGTGCGATGCTGGTCACGGTGAAGGACGGCCGCGCGATCGAGATCAAGGGCGATCCGGCGATGCCCTTCACCGACGGCACGCTGTGCACCAAGGTGTCGCATTACCTCGAACGTACTTATGCGCCCGACCGGCTGCTGCATCCGCTCAAGCGCGTCGGCGCGAAGGGCAGGAGCGAATTCAAGCGCATTTCCTGGGACGAGGCGCTCGGCGAGATCGCCGCGCGCCTGAAGGCGCTCGCCGCCTCCGACGAAGGGCCGCAGACGATCCTGCCGATGAGCTATGCCGGCACCATGGGCATGGCGCAGTACAGCTCGATGGACCGGCGCTTCTTTCACCGCCTGGGCGCGACGCTGCTCGATCGCACGCTCTGCTCCTCGGCGGGCAAGGCCGGCATCAAGGCGACGCTCGGTGCCTCGGTCGGCATGGACCCCGAGTGTTTCGAGGATTCGAAACTGATCCTCCTGTGGGGCACCAACCCGATCGTCTCCAACCTGCACCTGTGGTCGCGCGTGCAGGAGGCGAAGCGCCGCGGCGCGAAGGTCATCGCCATTGATCCTTATCGGAGCCTCTCGGCGGAGAAGTGCACGCAGCACATCGCGCCGCTGCCGGGCACCGACGGCGCGCTCGCGCTCGGCATGATGCACGTGCTCGTCGCCGAGAACCTGATCGACCGCGACTACATCGCGCGCCACACGCTCGGCTTCGACGAACTCGCCGAGCGGGTCAAGCAGTACACGCCCGAGTGGGCGGCGAAGATCTGCGCGCTTCCGGTCGCCGAGATCGTGCAGCTCGCGCGCGACTACGGCACGATCCGTCCGGCGGCGATCCGGCTCAACTACGGCATGCAGCGCCACGCGGGCGGGGGCATCGCCGCGCGCACCATCGCCTGTCTGCCGGCGCTGGTGGGCGCCTGGCGCGAGGCGGCGGGCGGCGTGCTGCTCTCGACCGGCGACTTCTACGCCTTCGACCACGCAACGCTCGAGCGGCCCGACCTGCTCGGTGGCAGGGTGCCGCGCATCGTCAACCAGTCGGCGATCGGCGATGCGCTTACCTCGTCGACGCCGCCCATCCGCGCGGTGATCGTCTACAACAACAATCCGGTCGCGGTCTGTCCCGACTCGAACAAGGTGATCGCCGGCTTCTCGCGCGAGGATCTGTTCTGCGTGGTGATGGATTCGTTCCTCACCGACACGGCGGACTACGCCGACATCGTGCTGCCGGCGACCACGCAGCTGGAACATTTCGACGTGCACAAGTCCTACGGGCATCTCTACGTGCTCGCCAACAACCCTGCAATCGCGCCGGTGGGCGAGTCGCTGCCCAATACGGAGGTGTTCCGGCGCCTCGCCGCGCGCATGGGGTTCGACGAACCCTGCTTTCGCGATACGGACGAGGACCTGTGCCGCCAGGCGCTCGTCTCGACGAGTCCGCGCATGCGCGGCATCTCCTGGGACGAGGCGAAGCAGGCGGGCTGGCAGCGCCTGCCGGTCCCGGAGCGCTCGGCGCCCTTCGCGCAGGGCGGCTTTCCCAGCCCCTCGGGCAAGTGCGAATTCCGCAGCGACTGGCTCGCGCAGCAGGGCATCGATCCGCTGCCCTTCTTCAATCCGCCCGCCGAATCGGTCGCGAGCAACACGGCGCTCGCGCGCAGGTATCCGCTTTCCTTCATTTCGCCGCCCGCGCGCCACTTCCTCAATTCGACCTTCGCGAACCTGAAGCGCTTTCGCGATTTCGAGAAGGAACCGCGCCTGGAGATGCACCCGGAGGATGCCGCCGCGCGCGGCATCGCCGACGGTGACGCGGTGCGCGTGTTCAACGATCGCGGCAGCTACACGCTGCGCGCGCAGGTCGACGGCAAGCCGCGCCGCGGCGTGGTGGTCGCGCCCTCGGTGTGGTGGAAGAAGTTCTCGCCCGACGGGCGCAATGCGAACGACGTCACCTCGCAGCGCGTCGCCGACCTGGGCGGGGGCGCGACCTTCTACGATTGTCTCGTCGAGGTGGAGCGCGCCGGCGGCGCATGAATCGCGCGACCCATCTCTTCGTCGGCGAGCAACTCGGCGGCTACGGCTTTCCCGCGGGGCATCCGCTGTCGGTCGATCGCCAGGGCGCTTTCGTTGATGCGGCGCGAGCGCGTGGCCTGATCGAGCGCGCGTTGGTGGTCGAGGCGCCTCAGGGGACGCGCGCACAGATCGAGCGCTTTCACCACGCCGACTACATTGACGAGGTGATCGAGGCCTCGCGGCGCGGCGAGGGCTATCTCGACGGCGGCGACACGCCTGCTTTTCCAGGTTGTTATGAAGCGGCGGCGCAGGTGGTCGGCGCCGCGCTCGACGGTGCGCGCCGCGTGATGGCGGGCGAGGCGCGCCGCAGCTTCCAGCCGGTCGGCGGCCTGCACCACGCACGGCGCGGCGCGGCGGCGGGATTCTGCGTATTCAACGACCTGGGCGTGCTGATCGAGACGTTACGATCGGAATACGGCATCCGGCGCATCGCCTACATCGACATCGACGTGCACCACGGCGACGGCGTGTTCTACGAGTACGAGGACGATGCCGAGCTGATCGTCGCCGACATCCACCAGGACGGGCGTTTTCTCTATCCCGGCACCGGTCACGCGCACGAGACCGGGCGCGGCGCGGCCGAGGGCACGAAGCTCAACCTGCCGCTGCGGCCCGGTGCGGACGACGCGCAATTCTTTCGTGCCTGGGAAGAAGCCGAACGCTTTCTAGACGCGCACGCGCCCGAGTTCTTCATCCTGCAATGCGGAGCCGACGGGCTCGCGGGCGATCCGCTTGCCGACCTGCGCCTGAGCGCCACCGCGCACGCGCAGGTCACGCATCGCGCGCTCGCGCTGGCCGAGCGTCATGCGCGCGGGCGCCTGATGGCGTTCGGCGGCGGGGGCTACAGTCTGGAGAATCTTTCGGTGGCGTGGTGCGCGGTGCTGGAGGCGCTGATCGAGGCCTGATTCGGGGCGTTGATTTGCTGCCGGGTGTTGCGCCGGGTACGCAGACAAGCGCGATCCGACTTGCTACTAGACTCTGCTCCGATGGCGGCACTCGGGGGGGCGTAGCGGAACGAGATTGACATAATGCGCATCGCAGACCGCTCAGGGCGCGTTCCAGCACGGGATTGTCGCGCGCACGCAAGCTGTTCAGACTTTCGAGGCGCATTGATTTCCCTATCCGTGACATCCCGGGCAATCGCGTCGCGCCCGATAGCTGCGTACTCGGTAGCCGCCAGCGCCGTTGTGATTTTGCGGCTGGCCGCACATAATGCAGTGGTCCGTATCACATACGCAAAGGGGTACCCTATGATCGCTTCACGGAAACACCTCCGATTTACCGCTGCAATGGCGGGCGCTGCCATGCTCGGGCTTGCTACCGCAGCGGCCGGGGTGGAAACCATCCGCCTGACGATGTCCTCGAGCCATCCGACCAGCATACCCTGGGTGGGCGCCCTCAAGACTCACGTCATTGCCGAGAGCAACAAGCGGCTCGAGGCGGCGAAGAGCAACTATCGAATTGAATGGAACGAGGCCTTCGGCGGCGTGCTGTACAACTTCAACAACACGCTCGAACCCCTGGCACAAGGCGTGTCCGACATGGGCTGGGTCGGTGCGCTGTGGGAGCCGGCAAAGCTGCCGCTGCAGAACATCATGTTCGCCACGCCGTTCGTCACCAGCGACGAGGAAATCGCCATCGACGTGATGAACAAGCTGAATGATACGGTACCGGCAATGCAGGCCGAGTGGACCAGGCACAATCTCGTATTTCTTGGCGCGACGGTATCCGATACCTACCATCTGTTTACCAAATTCCCGATCAAGTCGCTGGACGATTTGAAGGGCAAGAAGATCGTGGCCGGAACAGCCCATGCGACGTGGCTAAAGGCGATCGGTGCGACCCCGGTGGCAGCCGGTCTGCCTGCCTATTACCAGATGCTCCAGACCGGGGTGGCCGACGGGACGCTTATCATCTCCACGGGCGCCTACTCCTTCAAGCTCTTTGAAGTCGCCCCGTACATCACGCTCGTCGACCTGGGCGTGACGACGATCGGCGGCCTTGCCGCCAACGGCAACACCTGGAAGAAACTTCCCCCTGACGTCAAGGCGGTCCTTGGCAAACTGGGCCGCGAGTATTCGACCGTCCACGCCAAGGAAGTCAAAGCGCGGGTCAAGGGGTCGATCGATGCCATGGTGGCTGCCGGATCCAAGATCAGCTCACTCTCGGAAGCAGACCGCAAGCGCTGGATAGACGCCATGGGCAACGTCAGCAAGGAATTCGTCGCGTCCAACTCGGCGAAGGGAATACCCGCTGCCGACATCATGAAGTCGTTCATGACGGAAATGCGCGCGCGCGGCGCCAAGCCGCTGCGTAACTGGGACGAGGGACTCTGATCTTCTTGCAGCCAGTCGCGCCCCTCGCGCGGCTGGCTCTCTGACCTGCCGGCATCGTGACGCGCGCCTTCTCCGCGCTGACCGCCGCGCTGTCTGCGCTCGGTTCGCTGTGGATCTTCGCAATCATGCTGCTGATCTGCGGCGACATCGCGGGCCGTGCGCTGTTCAACACGCCGATCCAGAGGACGCCGGAACTCGTCGCGTTGAGCGTGCCGTGCCTCGTTTTTCTGCAGTTGCCGCAGGTCATACGCGCCGGCCGCATGATTCATGCCGACCTGATCCTGCGCGTCATCGAGCAGCGGGCTGCGTTCGCCGGCCACCTCTACGGCCTGCTGTTCGCCCTCGCCGGTATCACCGTATTCGGGGTCGTCCTGCTGTGGACGGTCCCCGATCTTCTGGGCGCAATCCGTACTGCTGAGTTTGCCGGGGTCGAGGGCGCGTATGCGGTCATTGTCTGGCCGTTCAAGCTTGCGGTCGTAATCGGCGCGGCGTTTGCCGCACTCAGCTTCGTTGCCATGGCAGCCGCGCACGTGAAAGGCATCGCCGCACGACGCGCAGCCGATCGCCGGCCGGAATCAAGCAACCGCCTGGGCTGGATCGCGCTCGCGGCGCTCGCCATCCTGATTCTTGCCTATATCGGCGTGAATTTCCTCGGCCACCTTCGGCCGACCGAGATAGGCGCGATTTCCGTCCTGGGAATGCTTGTTCTGCTCCTGGCAGGCATGCCGATCGGCACCGCACTCTTCGTGCTGTCGTTCATCGGCATCTGGCTGGTCCGCGGCAGTGAGACGATCGCGGTCAACGCGGTCGGGCTTGCGGCCTCGAATGCGATCAGCTCCTATGATTTCGCCGTGATTCCGCTCTACGTGCTGATGGGGCTGCTGGTCGAGAAGGCGGAAGTCGGGCGCGACGCGTTCGCCGTCGCCGCGTCGCTGCTGCGGCGCGTTCGCGGCGGCTTGGGAATGGCGACGGTCCTGGCCAACGCATTGTTCGCCTCGATCACCGGGTCGTCGATCGCCTCGGCGACGGTATTCGCCCGCGTTGCAGTGCCGGAAATGGTCGATCACGGCTACTCGAGGCGGTTTTCGGTCGGAACCGTCGCCGGCAGTTCCGTGCTGGGCATGCTGATACCGCCGAGCCTGCTGCTGATCATCTACGGTCTCGTCTCTGAGGTCTCGATCGGCAAGCTGTTCATTGCCGCGATCATCCCAGGATTGCTCCTCGCAGCCGCCTTCATGGGCATGATTTCCTTCGTTGCGAAGACATGGCCGCGCTTTGTCGGCAATCCCAAGGCGATCGCGGAAATCCCGAACATGCCGGTGCGTGCGTCGCTGATTGCCCTGCTGCCGATGCTAGTGCTGATCGTTGTCGTAATCGGGGGAATCTACGGAGGGGTGATGACGCCGACTGAATCGGGTGCCGTGGGAGCCGCCGGCGCGCTGGTCATCGCGATTGCGCGGCGCAAACTGCCTCGCTCCGAGTTCACCAAGGTCCTGGTCGAGGCGGGACTCGTCACGGGGGCCATACTGTTCCTGATCATCGCTGCGGCGCTCTACAGCCGAATGCTGGCGCTCTCGGGCATCCCGACTTATGCGGCCAACTTGGTGTCGCAAGCGGGGCTGGGCCTGCCGGCCTTCCTGGCGATCTACCTGCTGATCGTCGTGCTGCTGGGCACGATTCTCGACTCGGTGTCGATCATGCTGATGGTGCTGCCGGTCATGCTGCCGATCGTGACCGCCTTGGGCGGAAATCTCGTATGGTTCGGGATACTCACCACGATCAGCGTCGAGATCGGGCTACTGACCCCGCCATTCGGAATCTCGGTCTACGTCGTCAACAGCACGTTGCCCAAGAACTTCACGAATCTGCGCGAGATATTCGAGGGCACGATACCCTTTGTGCTCACGATGATGGCCGTAACCATCCTGGTCGCTGCGCTTCCGATTCTCTCGACGGTACTCGTCCGGTAGCGTCTGCGCGCACTATCGCGCGGTCCCGGAACGACCGGCGGTACGGCGCGGCAACGAACGCGGGGATCCTGCCGGGTCAGGACTTCGGAAAGGCGGCGATGACGTCGATCTCGACCCGGGCACCGGGTGTCGAAAGTTGATTGACGCAGATCGTGGTGCTGGCGGGCCGCCAGTTCTTGAGATATTCGGGCAGCACCTCGTTCATGCCGTCCATGTCGCGCATGTCGGTCAGGTACTTTGTCATCTTGACGACGTCGGTCCACGCCAGACCCTCATGCTTCAGGATGTTCTGTACCGTATTCATTGCCCGGCGTACCTGTTCCTTGATGCCGTTGGGATGCTCATGCTCGGAGATCACGTGCGGATGCTTGTGGTATAGCGGCGAAGGCGTCGCCCCGGAGATGAAGAGCAGATCGCCGCCCTCGACGCGGATGGCCGGCGCATAGGGCATGTCCTGATAACGCTCGGGTTCGGTCTGGATCTCGCCGACTGCCGGATTTGTCGGCGACACGTGAAATGCCTTGCTGCGGTTGGTCATGGCTGGGGTTCTCCGGTTTCAGGCCCAGCGCTGCATGGTCCGCAGGACCGCGGCGGATCGGACAGGTCGGACGTTCATGCGTGGGTCATGGCGATCATGCCATCCAGGGATAGGAAAATCAATCCGGCTCGGCGAGCAGGTCCTTCGCCGCCACTGCCTGCCCGGGCTCAACAAACTAGACTCTGCTCCAATCGCCCTCTTCGGGCGGGTGTCATGGAGCGAGATTGACAGAATGCGCATCGCAGACCGCTCAGGGCGCGTTCCAGCGCGGGATTGTCGTGCGCAGGCAAGCTGTTCAAACTTCAGGGTAGGATTGATTTGCCTATCTCTCCTCGACGGCTCGAAGCCGGCGATCGAGAGCGCCGCGGTGTGCAATGCCACCGGCCTCACGCCCGCGCCGTGGGGACTCGCCTATCGGCCGGCGACGGTGGACGACATTCCGTGCGTCATGCGGCCGCGCGAGGAGGGCGGGCAGTTGCACCACAAGGGGCAGGTCGAGGTGATCTCCTCGCTGGAGCGCGACGGACGCGCCATTCCCCACGATATCCGCTTCGGTGTGTGGGTGGTGTTCGAGGGCGAGACCGAGTACATCCGGCGCTGCTTCGCCGAGTACGGCGTGAAGACCGACCCGAGCGGGCGCTACGCGTGCCTCTACAAGCGCTGGCACCTGATCGGGCTCGAGGTCGGCATATCGGTGGCGTCGGTGGGCCTGCGCGGCGAGCCGACCGGCTGCGCGACCCGATTCGGCGCCGATGCGGTCGCGACCGCCAAGCGCGATCTCAATGCGGGTGAACTGCTCGATGGCGAGGGCGGCTACACGGTCGTGGGCCGCCTGATGCCGGCGGCCGACTCGCTCGCGCGAGGCTGCCTGCCGCTCGGTCTCGCGCAGGGCTGTAAGCTGCTGTGCGCGGTGGCGGCAGGCGAGCCGATCGGCTGGGGCGATGTCGCGCTCGACGGCACAAGCAGTGCGGTCGCCCTGCGGCGCGAAATGGAAGCGCGCGCGCGGCGCGACGGGCTGAACCTGCTCAGCGCGCCGCGAGGGGCAGCAGGTCGCCCGCGCGCGGCGCGAGTCGGGCGGGCTGCCTCTGCGGGGCGGGTGCGGGGACACGCTCGGGCGCTGCGGGCGCCTGGGCCGCCTGGTCGAGCCTGAACGACCCGACCGTTTCAAGCAGTCCCGCGGCCTGATCGCGCAGCGCGCCGGTCGCGGCGGCCGTCTCCTCGACCATCGCGGCGTTGCGCTGCGTGATGTCATCCATGTGGGTGATCGCCTGGCCGATTTGCTCGATGCCCGTGCGCTGCTCGGCGCTCGCGCTCGAGATTTCGGCCACCACGTTCGAGACCTCGGTCGCCGTGAGGACGATCTCGCCGATCGCCGTGCCCGCCTGGTCGGCGAGCTGCGCGCCCGCGCGCACCCGGTCGATGCTGCCGCCGATCAGGCCGCGGATTTCCTTGGCCGCCTCGGCGCTGCGTTGCGCGAGCGCACGCACCTCGGTGGCGACCACCGCGAAGCCCTTGCCCTGCTCGCCCGCGCGCGCGGCCTCGACCGCGGCATTGAGCGCGAGCAGGTTGGTCTGGAAGGCGATGCCGTCGATGACGCCGACGATATCCGCCATGCGCCCCGAGGTGGCGTGCATGCCGTTCATTGCCTCGACCACCTGGCCGACGATCTTGCCGCCTTGCTCCGCGGCGCCGGCGGCGCGCAGCGCCAGCTCGCTCGCGCGCTTGGAGTTGTCGCTGTTCTGCCGCACCGTCGCGGTCAGCTCCTCGACGTTGGCAACGGTTTCCTCGAGCGACGAAGTCTGCTCCTCCGTGCGGTGCGACAGGTCGTCATTGCCGCTCGCAATCTCGTTCGAGGCGCGGGAGATCGATTCGGCGCCCGAGCGGATGCGCGCCGCGACTTCGTGGAGATTCGCCTTCATGTGCGCGAGCGCCGCCAGCACGCGCCCGGTCTCGTCCCCCGAGCCGGGCGGGATATCGCCGGTCAGGTCGCCCGCGGCGATCCGCTCGGTGGCAGCGACCGCCGCGTTGAGCGGTCGGGTGATACTGTGCGTCAGCCACCAGGTTGCCGCGGCGCCGAGCAACAGGGCGGCAAGGATGGCGCTGATCATGTAGGCGGCCGCGCCGCGCGAGGCGTCGCGCGCGTTGTTCGCGGTGCGCTCGGCCTGCGCGTGGCTCGCCGCCGCGAGAGCGCGCAGCTCCTCGGTGATCTGCGTCTGCAGCGGGCCGACGGTCCGGAATACGTGCTGCCGCGCTTCCTCGTACTGGGCATTGTCGACCATGTCGATCGCGATACCGATCTGCTGCGCCACCTTGTCCTGCGTGGCTCGCAGCTTGTCGGCGAGCGCAGTGAGCTCGGCGTTGGAAGTCTGCTTGGCGAGCTCGCCAAGCCACTGCGCCGAGTCTGCGTAGGTCTGCTGGCCGCGCGTCAGGCGCTCGCGCGCGCGCTTTTGCGCCGCGACGTCGGCGTCGCTCACGAAGTCGCGGATCGCGACCGACTGGGTGAGCTGTGCCACTTCCATGCTGGCGGCCGCGCTGAGCCGTCCCAGGTCGCGGTTGGCGAGATTGTCAATGCGCAGCGTGGATTGACCGAGGGCGAACCAGGCGATGAGTGCGATGGCGAGCATCATCGCGAGCAGCGTTCCGAACGCCAGCCCGAGGCGCACACCTACGCGCAGGTTTGTGAGCATCACGCGATTCCGTTGGCCGAGGCGTGGCGCTACTTGATCAGCTTCTTGCCGGCCGGCGAATGGAAGAAATCGATGAGCTTCTGCGCGCTCGCGTTGGGCGCGCCGACGGTCACGAAGCCGAGCGGCCGGCCGACGCGCACGCCCGCGACGGCTTTCACCTTCTCGTTGCTTTCCTTGACCACCGGCTCGCTCATCGCGCCGATCGCACCCGGGTTGGAGCCGACCACGCGCAACTGCTCGAGCGCGGTACGGATGTCGGCCGTGCCGGGACCGAACTCCTCGCCATCCATCAGTCCCTTCTGCACCGCATTGCGCACCGCCTGGCCGGGCGCCGCGGCGACCACCTTGATCGGCAGGTCGGCGCCGTGCACTTCCTTCCAGTTCTTGATCTTGCCGGTCATGATCGCCTTGGCCTGCGCCCTGGTGAGCGACTTCACACGGTTGCCCGTGTGCACCACCACCACGATGTCGTCTGAGGCGACCGTGTGATACATGAGGTTGGACGGAATGCTCACCGTCTTGCCGGCGTCGGCGGCGGCTTTCTTCGCCGAGCCGATCGCGTCCACGAGCGCCTCGCCGGCCGCCGCCACCGGAACCTTGCCCTCGAGCAGCGCGAGCATGCCCTTGCCCGTGCCGGGCCCGTAGATCTTCAGCTCGATCCCGGTCGCGGCCTTGAAGCCTTCCGCACCGGGTTCGAGAATGCGTTTCTGCACCGTGGTCGCGCCCGACACTTCGAGGGTTTGCGCCTGCGCCGCGGGGAGCAGCGCCCAGGCCGCTCCCACCACGATCATTGCTCGCCTTGCCATGCTCATTTGCGTTCTCCGTTCGATCCAGCGGGGGAAAAAATTGAGCTGGGATAAATAGCACGCAAGACGAACCTGAGCGCGGGTACTCAGGAGCGATGACAATCTTTGACAGCGCTGCTGATGGACTGCGCATCGTTACACTCCGTATTCGTGGCGATTCGCATTCCATGGTCGCCGCCGGACGACATCCTCAGACGCCGCGCTTCCTTACCACTAGACTCTGCTCCAATCGCCCTCTTCGGGCGGGTGTCATGGAGCGAGATTGACAGAATGCGCATTGCAGACCGCTCAGGGCGCGTTCCAGCGCGGGATTGTCGTGCGCAGGCAAGCTGTTCAGACTTTCGAGGCGCATTGATTTCCCTATCCGTTGTTCGCGTTCGCCGGGTGAGGCGCGCGCAGCGCGTGCCTCACGCGCCCCGGGTCAATCGCGCGGAGTTGCGTCCCGCAGCGCGCGCCACAGCCGTGCCGGCGATGCCGGCATGTCGAAACGCTCCGCCCCGCGCGCGCGCAGCGCGTCGCACACCGCGTTCATCAGCGCCGGCAGCGAGCCCGTGGTACCGGCCTCGCCCGCGCCCTTCACGCCGAGCGGATTGGCGCTCGTCGGCACCGGTCTCGCGACGAGCCGCGGCCGGCAAACCAGATCGGCGCGCGGCATCGCATAGTCCATGAAGCTGCCGGTGACGAGCTGGCCGGTATGCGTGTCGTATGCCGCCTGCTCGCCGAACACCTGGCCCGCGCCCTGCGCGATGCCGCCGTGCACCTGCCCCTCGACGATCGCCTCGTTGACGATCCTGCCCATATCGTCGCAGGCGGTATAGGCGACGACGCGCGCCTCCCCGGTGTGCGGATCGATCTCGACTTCGGCGACGTGGCAGCCATTGGGAAAGGTCGCGCCGAATTTGCCTTCGAAATCCAGGTCGAGCGGGTGGGGAGCTTCGCGCGCATGACGCTCGGCGAGCTCGGCGATGCCGATCGCGCGGCCGCCGGCGCGGAACGCGCCGTCCGCGAATTCCAGCTCGCCGGCCGGCGCATCGAGCGCCGCCGCCGCGAGCGGCCGCGCCTTGTCGACGACCGCGCGCGCCGCGAGCAGGAGCACGCTTCCGACCCCGGCGAGCGAGCGCGATCCGCTCGTGAGGTTGCCGGTGAGCTGCGGACCTTCGGCATCCGGGGTCGCGAGCCGCACCCGATCGATCGGCACGCCCAGCGCCGACGCGACGATCTGCGCGAAGCTCGTCTCGTGCCCCTGGCCGTGCGAATGCGTCGCGGTGCGCAGGGTCACCGTGCCGTTCGCGCCGAAGCGCAGCTGCACCTGGTCCGAAGGAATGAAGCCCGCGCCCGAGGCTTCGATGAAGCACGCCATGCCGCGCCCGCGCAGCCGTCCCGCGGACTCGGAGGCGCGTCGGCGCGCCTCGAAGCCGGCCCAGTCGGCGGCCTGCATCGCCCCGCGCAGCACTGCCTGGAAGTCCCCGCAATCGTAGGTGGTGCCGTTCGACGCGCGGTAGGGAAAGGCGTTCGCGGCAACGAGGTTCTTCGCGCGCAGCTCGGCCGGATCGAGTCCGGTCTCGGCGGCCGCCTCGTCGACCAGGCGCTCGATCAGGTACGACATCACCGGCCGGCCCGCGCCGCGGTACGAGGCGGTCGGAACGGTGTGAGAGTAGGCGAGCCGCGCGCGGACGCAGGCCGGAACGTCGTACACGCCGGACAGACAGGCGCTCGCGCCCAGCGTGTTGGCGAGCGGCCCGATCAGCGTCGGGTACGCGCCGAGGTTCGACACCCATGCAAAGCGCATGCCGAGCATGCGCCCGCTCGCGTCGAGCGCGAGCTCGCCGGTCGCGAGCACGTCGCGCCCCTGCTCGTCGGAAACAAAGGTCTCGGAGCGGCTCGCCACCCACTTCACCGGGCGGCCGACGCGCGCCGCGGCGAGCAGGACCGCGCAATCCTCCGGGTAGATGTTGCTGTGCACGCCGAAGCTGCCGCCCACGTCTTCGGCGACGAGGCGGATGCGATCGAGCGGGGCGCCGAGCACCTGCGAGAGCTGCTGGCGCATGTGGTACGGGCCCTGGGTGCAGGCGTAGAGCGTCCACTCGCTCCCCGTGCCGTCCCGGTCCTCCCGGTACACGCCGATCGCGCCGCGCGGCTCCATCGGATTGCCCACCACGCGCGTGATATCGATTTCCCTGCGCACGCGGCGCGCCGCGCGCGCGAACCCGGCCTCGACCGAGGCCGCGTCGCCGGCCTCGAAGTCGAAGGCGAGATTGCCGGCGATGTCCGCGTGCACGAGCGGCGCGCCCGGCTCGAGCGCCTGCGCGCCGCGCACGACCGCGGGCAGTTCCTCCCACTCGAGCTCGATCAGCTCGGCCGCGTCCTGCGCGGCCTCGCGCGTCTCGGCGACGACGATCGCCACCGGCTCGCCGACGAAACGCACGCGCTCGAGCGCGAGCACCGGGCGGTGCGCGGCGGCGAGCGCCATCCCGCCCCGCCCCTTGACCGGCATGAGCGTGGGCAGGGAACGAAACCCCGCGGCGACGACATCCTCTCCGGTCAGGATCGCGAGCACGCCCGGGAACGCGCGCGCGCGCGCCGCGTCGATCGACACGATGCGCGCATGCGCGCGGTCCGAGCGCAGGAAGTGCGCCCACGCCTGGCCTTCCAGGGAGCGGTCGGCGACGTAGCGCCCGGCACCGGTCAGGAGCCGTTCGTCCTCGAGCCTGCCGCGCGGCTGCGCCGGGCTCACGCGACCGACCTCGCGTCCGCGAGCATCAGCTCGGCGGCCTTTTCGCCGACCAGGACCGCCGCGGCATTGGTGTTCGACGCCGGAATCGACGGCAGCACCGACGCGTCGGCGACGCGCAGCCCCGCCACGCCGCGCACGCGCAGGCGCGGATCGACCACGGCGTCGGCATCGGCGCCCATGCGGCAGGTGCCCACCTGGTGGTAGGAGCCGAAGATGGTGCTTCGAAGGTAGTCGGCGAGTTCCGTGTCGGACGCGGAGCCCGGACCGGGCCTCACCTCGCGTACCACGAAGCGCGCGAGCGCGGGTTGCGCGGCCACGCGCCGCGCGAGGCGCACGCCTTCGATCACGGCGCGCAGGTCCTCTTCGGCCGACAGGAAGTTCGCGCGGATCTCCGGCGCATCGAACGGATCGGCCGAGCGCAGGTGGACGCTGCCGCGCGATGCCGGTTGCTGCTGGACGACGCCGATCGAAAAGCCGGGGAAATCATCGAGCAGCACGCGCTTCGGATTGCGCTCGTCGGGGCTCGTCAGATGGTGCAACTGCAGCTTGACGTCGGGCTGGGCGCTCGCCGGGTCGAGCCGCGCGTAGGCGTGCGCGGTCGCGCCCGGCACGCTCATCAGGCCGTCGCGAAAGAGCGCGTAGCGCAGCGCCATCCTCGCCTTCTTCCAGAAGCTGGGCAGGATGTCGTTGAGCGTCGCCAGTCCGCGCGCTTCGAACATGACGCGCGCCTGCAAGTGATCGCGCAGGTTCTCGCCGACCGAGGGGAGGGGCTGCTTCACCTCGATGCCGTGGCGTTGCAGCACGCGCGCATCGCCGATCCCCGAGAGTTCGAGCAGCTGCGGCGACTGGAACGCGCCCGCGCACAGCGCGACTTCGCGTGCCGCGCGCAGCGCGATCAGGCGCTCGCCGTGCCGGATCTCGACCCCCGTCGCGCGGCCCCCCTCGAGGAGCACGCGCGTCGCGCGCGCGCCGGTCAGCACCCGCAGGTTGCCGCGCTTCATCGCCGGCCGCAGGTAACCCTCGCGCACGCCCCAGCGCAGCCCCCGCTTCGTCGAGAACTGCATCACGCCGGCGCCTTCGCAACCGTCGGCGTTGTAGTCGGTGCTCTCGGGAATGCCGGCCTGCGTGCAGGCCGCGAGAAACGCGTCGGTGAGCGGGTCGCGCGGCGCGTAGGCGGTGACGGCGAGCGGCCCGGACCGGCCGCGGCGCGCGGGATCCCCGCGCGCGTAGGCTTCCATGCGCCGCAGCAGGGGCACCACCTCGTCATAGCCCCAGCCCGTGTTGCCGGCCGCGCGCCAGGCGTCGAACACCGCAGGATAGCCCCAGACCCAGAACATGCCGTTGACGCCCGCGGTTCCGCCGAGCACGCGCCCGCGCGGACAGAAGATCGTTCTGCCGCCGAGCCCCGGTTCGGGCTCGGTCTGGAAGCGCCAGACCGCACGCTCTCCGACCAGCACGCGCGCGACGCCGGTCGGGATGCGCAACCAGATCCAGCGATCGTCCTCGCCGGCTTCGACGAGCAGCACGCGATGCGCGCCGGACTCGCTCAGCCGCGCCGCGAGCGCGCAGCCCGCGGAGCCGGCACCGACGACGATGAAATCCCAGCTCTCGACCGGGTGGGCTTCGCCCATATCTCCATGCCCCCCCGCTCCTTGCCCCCCGGCCGCGATACGGCGCGCGGTCGAACACGAACGTTGACGACGGCTTCCAGGTTCGCGACATCATAGGCGAGCCGACCGGCGGCGACAAGCGACGGCGCGCGCGACACGCACGCCCGAACTGCCGCGAGCCATGCCGCCGGCTGGCTTAGAATGCGCGCACTCAGGCGATCACACCATGAAAATCCTCGTTACCGGCGCCGCGGGCCAACTCGGTTCCGCTCTGCTGCGCGCCCTCGCGTCACGCACCGACACGACCGAGATCGTCGCCGTCGACCAACACCCGCTGGCGACGGACAGTCCCAAGCTGCGCGTGCTCACCGGCGATCTCACCGCGCCCGGATTCGCGCGCGGCCTGGTGGACCGCGGCACCGCGACGGTGTTCCATCTCGCCTCGCTCGTTTCGGGCGGCGCGGAGCAGGACTTCGAGCTCGGCACCCGGGTCAACCTCGATGCGACGCGCGAGCTGCTCGAGGCCTGCCGGATCGCCGGCCACGCGCCGCGCTTCGTGTTCACTTCCTCGATCGCGGTATACGGCGGCACGCTGCCCGATCCCGTGACCGACGACACGCCGGCGCTGCCGCGCCTTTCCTACGGCGCGCAAAAGCTCGCCTGCGAGATCCTGATCAACGACTACACGCGGCGCGGCTTCCTGGTCGGCGCGACGCTGCGCCTGCCGGCGGTGCTGGTGCGCGGCGGCGGACCCAACAGCGCCGTGTCCGGATGGACCAGCGCGCTGATCCGCGAGCCGCTCGCCGGGCGCGACTACGTCTGCCCGGTCGCCGCGCGCACGCGCCAGCCGTGCATCTCGGCGCGGCGGGCGGTCGAGTCGCTGATCGCGGCGTCGCGACTCGACCCGGGCGCGCTCGGCCACGATCGCAGCGTGCTGCTCGCAGGCGTCACCGCG
>JAOUFA010000564.1 GCA_029858545.1 Betaproteobacteria bacterium | reverse complement strand
CCTAAGCGCCTGGTCGAAGCAAGTCGGGGATAGCGCGAGTCAGTCAGTTGGCCCGGGATTTGGCGTCCGTCTGAACTCCGGCCGCATCGAGCATCTTCACCAGATCCTCGATCTTCAGTCCTCCACTGACACGCTCGCCATTGGCGAAGAACAGGGTGGGGGTCGAATTAACCCCGATCGATTGGCCGAATTTCAGAATTTCGTCCACCGGATTCGGGCAATCCGGTCGGGCGGCGGGAATCTTGGCCACGTCGCGCGCGGCAAGATCGAGCCATGCCGCGACGCGATCCTTCGAGCACCACACCGCACGCGAGTGGTCGATCTTGGCGGGCTGGATCACCGGAAACATGAACACATACACGGTGATATCGCTCACCTGCTGCAGAACCATCTCGAAGCGCCGGCAATAGGGACAGTAAGGGTCGGTGAACATGGCAAGCACCCGCTTGCCATTGCCGCGCCGGATCTTGATCGCCTGCTGCAGCGGAAGCGTCTTGAAGTCGATTGCCGAGAGCTTGCGCAGGCGCTCCTCGGTGAGATTGCGCCCGGTGGGGGTATGGATGATTTCCGCGCCCGAAAGGACATAGTCGGCCTGCGCGTCGCTGTACAGAATTTCCGGCCCGCGGGCCGAGCGCACGCGCACTTCGTACAAACCGCTGATCGGCGCCGCCTGCACACCTTCCACGCGGATGCCGAACTTGCTTTCGAGTACCCGGCGGATCGCTGCTTCATCGGCCAGGGTCGCTGATGAGAAAATTATCGCGGCGAGAACAAACAGACCTCTTGACATATCTGCTCCTGATTATTGGCGCTTCAGCTCATCGCCTGACGCACGAGAAGGTTCTTTACGACCGGAATCCGGTCCACAATCTTCAACCCGGCATTGCGCAGCCGCGCCACACCGGGAAGCTTGGCCTCGAACAGCCAGAACAGACCATCGACCGTCGCGGCCATGGCAAGTACCGGTTCGGCACGCGCTCGCGCGTAGCGGCGCAGCACGCGCAGATCGCCCGGATCGCGTCCGGGTTCGCGCGCGGCGAGCGTCGCCGCGAGTGCGCGCGCATCCTGGAAACCCAGGTTCGCACCTTGGCCGGCAAGCGGATGCACCACATGTGCCGCATCGCCGATCAGCGCCAGACGCGGCGCGACGACCGCGGCCGAGTCGATGCGGCGCAGCGGAAATCCGTGCGCCGGCGTGAGCAGCGACAATTTCCCCAACTCGCCCTGCGCCGCGGCCTCGACTTCGCGGCACAGCGCCTGCGGTTCGAGTGCGAGCAAACGCTGCGCCCGCTCATCCCAATTCGACCAGACCATGGAAACGCGATCCCCCGGCAATGGCAGGAGCGCAAGCACCGGACCGCCCTGGAACCACTGATAGGCAATATGGCGATGCGCGCGCTCGCAGGCAAAATTCGCCACCACCGCAGTCTGACCGTACGGCCGCTCGCGTGCGGTGATTCCGGCCTGCGCGCGCACCAACGAGCGCGCGCCGTCGGCTCCCACCACCAGGCGCGCACGCAATTCGCGGCCGTCGCGCAGCCGCACCAATGCCCGGTCGGCGCGCCACTCGATCGCCTCGCAGACCGCGGGGGCAAAAATCCGGACATCGTCGCGCGTCTGCAGCGAACGCCACAGCGCGTCCTGCAGCGCGCTGTCCTCGACGATCCACGCCAGTTCGGCGACGCCCGCGCGATAGGCATCGAAGCCAAGCGCGGCGCCCGCGACATCGCCAAACACGCGCATCGCATGCACGGGTGCGCGGCGGTTCTCGGGCAGCGCCTGCCAGACCTTCAACTCCGACAGGAAGGCGACGTTTCCCGGCCCGATGGCGTATATACGCGTATCAAGCGGAGCGCGCGGATCGCCGATCTCGGGGTCGCGCCCTTGGTTCGCGACCAGCGCAACCGACATGCCGCGCAGGGCGCGCGCAAGGCTCGCGCCCACCAGTCCGGCGCCGACAATGACAATATCAAATTCCAGAAACAGATACTCCGCAGGAAGAGATCGTCATTCTACCCGCGCGGTGTACCGGTCGGTTTGCCTCATGCAGCCATCGGCTGCGCTCGAATGAACACGCGGTCTTCCCTGAGCGTACGGCTCAACAGCTTTACCAGCGCATACACCGCCTCGATGTGAGGGGTCGGCAGCTCGACATCCCTGCCGAGTTCGATCACCGCCCCTACCAAGGCATCGATCTCGGGGTCGCG
>JAOUFA010000134.1 GCA_029858545.1 Betaproteobacteria bacterium | reverse complement strand
ATATCGACTCGCCGGATGCCACATCGTGGCCGCCGACGCGACCATGCCGAGCGAACGGGTCGTCCGGTACAAAACCAGGCAGGGTTCGGCCGCCGGCATCGCCAGCCGCTTGCGGATTTCCACGGGCGGCAGTTTCGCCTCGATGCGGTAGCTCACTCCCTGCAAGGGCGCGACGCGCATCAGGTATTCGTTCGGCGTGGATCGGGTGAAATCCTGCGTCAGGTAATCCGGCGCCAGCGAGGAATTGACCCAGCGGTCCTCGACCTGGATGCGCAGATCGTTCTCGTAATGCACCAGCACCGAGTGAAACAACAGGTGCCCGCGGCGCACCTCGAATTTCCGCGCGAACGCGGCAGGCGCCCTGACCGCCTCGAGTTGCATGACCTCGCAGGAATGGCGGTGGCCGCGGTCACGCACTTCGTCGGCGATGCTGCGGATCTCGACCAGGGTGGTCTGGTACTTCTGCTGGGCGAGGAAGGTTCCCGCGCCCTGGACGCGGGTAACAACCTGCTCGGAGGCCAGTTCCCGCAAGGCGCGATTGACCGTCATGCGCGCCACACCGAACTGCATGCAAAGCTCGGCCTCGGTAGGGAGCTGGTCGCCCTCCTTCCATTCGCCGCCGTGGATGCGCTCCAGCAGGTGGTTCTTGATCTCCTGAAACGAGGACAGACCGGGGCTGCCGGTCCCCCTTTTTGCCGAGCGCCTTGCCGCACTCCTGTTCCTGCGCATCGCCAATCGTCCTGCCGAAATACCGCGAGCTTGTGATTGTCGTCGTTTCGATTTGTCTAGACAACCCCTTGCGCCGGCAAAGTCTTGCTGCTACATTGTGCCGGCAGTCTTGTCTAGACAACTCGCCCCGCCCGTTCCGGCACCAGGGAGCATCCGGCCGGACGCGCGGTGGCGCGCCCCATCGCTCAACACGACGAGGACCACAACAATGAACTCCAAACTGGCGGTAGCGGTAGCAGCGTTCACATTGCATCTGGGCGCAACCGCCCATGCGGCGGAGGTGAAGATAGGAATCACCGTGCCCTTGACGGGGTTCGCCGCGGCCGATGGAAAATCGGCCCTGGAAGGCGCCAAGCTCGCGGTAGCCCACGCCAATGCCGCGGGCGGCATCAACGGTCAGCAGATCCAACTCGTCACGTACGACGACCAGGCATCCCCCAAGGAAGCCGCGCCGGCGGCGACCAAGCTGATCGAGAAGGACAAGGTCATCGCCGGCGTGGGCGGCTCGTACTCCGCCTCGGCGCGCGCCGCCGCGCCGCTGTTTCAGGCCGCGAAGGTGCCCTACGTGGTGGCCTATTCGATCCATCCGGATGTGACGCTTGCCGGGAATTACGTGTTTCGTACCGCGACCATGGGCGAAGTGCAGGGCCGCGCCGGTGCGAAACTCTCGAGCGATTTGGCCAAGAAGCGCGTGGTGATCATCACGCTGAAGAACGACTTCGGACAAGCGCTCGCCGCCGGCTACAAGGATGCAGCGCCGAAATTCGGCCTCGAAATCATCAAGGAATACGAGTACAGCATCCAGGACCGGCAATTCGGCGCCCTGATCGCCAAGGTGAAATCGGACAACCCGGAACTGATCTACGCGTCGGGTTATTACTTTACGGCCGGACCTCTGGTCAACCAGTTGCGCGCCGCGGGCGTGACCGTTCCGATCATCGGCCAGGAGGGCTACGACTCGGAGAAGTTCATCGAGATCGCCGGCGCGGCGGCCGAAGGCACTCTCGTGACGACCTCGCTCGATCGCGACTCCGCCTCGCCGGTGACGGCGAAGTTCCTGAAGGAATTCCGCGCTGCCACCGGCATCGGGGCCGATATGGTCGCGGCGTCCACCTATACCGCGACCAGCATCGTCATCGAGGGCCTGAAGCAAACCGGCGGCAAGGGCGGCGAAGCGCTCCGGAAGGCGATTGAAATCGGCGGCTTCAATACCCCCATCGGCACGATCACCTTCAACGACCTGCACGAGGTGAAGAAGGACGTCCAGGTGCAGATCGTCAAGGACAAGGCCTTCCGCCGCCATTCCGTGATCTCCGATCCGGTCGTGCTGGCTCCGCCGACCAAGGCCAAGTAAGCATCGCTTCGCTGGCGCGCGGCCCGCGGCGTGCCGCCGCGGGCCGCGCAAGCCTCGCATCCCCATGTTGTTCGTCGAACTCGCCGCGCAGGGACTGGTCCAGGGAAGCATCTACGCGCTCATCGCCCTGGGTCTGACCCTGGTCTACGGGCTGTTGCGCATCCTGCACGTCGCCCACGCCGCCTTCTTCACGCTGGGCGGCTATGTGGGCGTCCTGGTCGCCAATCAGACCGGAAGCCTGGCGGCGGCCATTTTCGCGGCGATGATGGTGGCCGGCGTCGGTGGCATCCTCGCCTTCCGGCTGTGCTACCAGCCGATCCTCGATCAACCGCCATTCGTGCCGCTGATCGCCTCCATCGGCCTGTACATCGCCGCCGAGGAGTTGTTCCGGATCGTCTTCGGCGCGCAGGGACTTACCTACAGGAACGAGTTTCTCCAGGGACAGGTCGTGCTGTTCGATTTCCTGCGCTTCAAACACGCCGAGGTCGTGGTCATGCTCGGCAGTGCCGCGATAATCGGTGTCCTGAGCCTGCTGCAGATCCGCACGCGCATCGGCATTGCCTGCCAGGCGACGGTATCGGACCCGCAGATGGCCGAATCCTTCGGCGTCTCCCGGCGCATGGTGGGCGACATCAACTTCTTCGTCGGCTCGGCACTGGCCGCCTTCGCGGGCGTGATGGTGTCTCTGCTCAACAACCTGGTGGAGCCGACCATGGGCAGCGTTCCCTCGTACAAGGCGCTTGCGATCATCGTGCTCGGCGGGCTGGGTTCGACGCGCGGCGCCCTCGCCGCCTCCCTTGTGCTGGGCGTGGTCGAATCCTTTGGCACCGTCTACCTCGGACAACTGCTCGACCGCAACGCCATCGCCTTTGCGTTTCTGATCATGATCCTCATGTGGCGGCCGCACGGGCTGTTTGCACGGCGCTAGCTCATGGATTACGAAATCTCGCTCGCGACGACCATGGCGATCAGCGTGCTGTTCGCGCTGTCGCTCAACCTGATCACCGGCTTTTGCGGCCAGATCAGCCTCGGGCACGCGGCATTTCTTGGCGTCGGCGCCTATACCTCGGGCATGCTGGTCAAGGCCGGGATCCCGTTTCTGCTCACCTTGCCGCTCGCGATGTTGTTCTCCGGCGTGCTGGGAATCGTGGTCGGGCTCGCGAGCTTGCGCGTGCGGGCTGATTTTCTAGCCATCACCACCATGGGCGTGGGTTTCCTCTTTGTCGGCGTTGTACGGCAACAGGAAATCTTCGGCGCCGAGATGGGGATATCCATCGTGGCCGACCCGGGGCTGTCCAAGCCGGAATTCATGCTGCTCAGCGTCGCGCTGGCGGCGGCGACGGCGCTGTTCTCCACCTACGTGCGCCGCTGCTGGATGGGGCGCGTATTCGGCGCGATCGGCGAGGACGAGGACACGGTACGCGTGCTCGGCATCGACGTGCCGCTTTTCAAGCTGACGGCATTTGCCATCGGCACCGCCTTGGCGGGACTCGCCGGCGGACTGTACGCCCAGCACCTGAAACTGATCGCGCCCGACAGCTTCGGCTTCATCGAATCGGTGACTGTGCTCTCGATGGTGGTGGTGGGAGGCATCGGCTCGGTGACCGGCGTCGCGATATCCGCCGCCGTGCTATCGGTTCTGCCTTCATGGTTTCAATTCATCGGCGATTACAAGCTGCTGGTATACGGCGGCCTGCTGTTTCTCATGATGCGCTTCAGTCCGGGCGGAATGGCGGCGCTGGTGATTCGCCTGTCGCGCTCGCTCGGCAAGGGGGCGAAATGAGCGCGCTGTTGTCGGTGCGCGCCGTAAACGTGCGTTTCGACGGCGTTACCGCTCTCAGCGACATTTCGTTCGATGCGCTGCGGGGGGAATTGCTCGGCTTGATCGGACCCAACGGTGCGGGCAAGACGACCCTGCTGCGCGTCATCACCGGCGTGGTGCGGCCCGCGACCGGCACCGTGCTGCTGGACGGCGTGCCGCTCGACCGGCTGCCGACCCATGCCCGCATCCGTCGCGGGCTGGCCCTCTCGCAGCAGATCGTGACGCCGTTTCGCGGCATGACGATGCTCGACAACGTCGCGCTGGCGGCCGGCACGGACAAGACGACCTCGCCTGTGAAGGCCTTGATCCACCGCCGACGCGACGCGGAACTGGCAGCCGGGCACCGGCTGCTTGCGCGCCTGAGGATCGACGGCGCCGCCGCCGAGTTGCCGGAAATCCAGCCTTTGGGCGTGCTGAAACGCCTGGAACTGGCGCGCGCATTGGCGCTCAAGCCCAAGCTGCTGCTCCTCGACGAACCGCTCGCCGGCCTGAACTCCAGCGAAGCGCGCCTGCTCGCCGACACGATCGCCGAGATCAACAGCGCCGGAACAACCGTCATCCTGATCGAGCACAACTTGAGCGAAGTACTGCGCGTGTGCACGCGCCTGGTGGTGCTCGACAACGGCAGGAAAATCGCCGAAGGCGCACCCGCTGCGGTAATGAACGACCGCATCGTTCGGGCCGCCTATCTCGGCCCCGGCGCCGATGCACAGCCTGGAGAGCGCCATGTTGCGGCTTGAGGGCCTGTGTTGCGGCTACGGTCTGTTCCGTGCGGTGAGCGACCTCGGTCTCGAGGTCCCGGGCGGCAGCATCACCGGCCTGATCGGGGCGAACGGCTCGGGCAAATCCTCCACGCTGATGTGCATCGCCGGCCACGTCGCCCTTCAGTCCGGACGCATCGTTTTCGATGAACAGGACATCGGCAAGCTGCCTGCCACCGAGCGCGTGCGCCGCGGCATCGCGATCTCGCCGGAAGGCCGTCGATTGTTCAAGGACCTCTCGGTCGAGGACAACCTGCGTGTCGGCGGCCTGATACACGAGGCGAGCGGCTTCAAGAACGATCGCGATTATGTGCTGTCGCTGTTCCCGCGCCTGGGCGAGCGGCTGCGCTCTCTCGCCGCCACCCTCTCCGGCGGCGAGCAGCAGATGCTGGCGATCGGGCGCGCCCTGATGGCGCGGCCCAAACTCATCATGATCGACGAACTCTCGCTCGGCCTGATGCCCAGGATGGTCGACCTGTGCTACGACGCATTGCTGCGTCTGAAACGCGACGGCCTGACCATTCTGCTGGTGGAGCAAAACACCGACCGTGTGCTGTCGGTGGCGGACCGCGTCTGCGTGCTGGAATCCGGCCGCACCGTCTGGAGCGGGAATGCGGCCGACGCACGCAACGATCCGTCGCTCTCCGCCGCCTACCTCGGACTGCATTGAGCACGCGCCCGACAATACTGTGAAGGAACCTCGAATGAACGATCTGAAGACAACCACCGCGATCGGCGATCCGCGCTTTGATCCGACCCGCGTCATCCGCGCGCCGCGCGGCCCGCAAAAGACCTGCAAGAACTGGGTCACCGAAGCGGCCTACCGCATGATCCAGAACAATCTCGATGCAGAGGTGGGCGAGAATCCTCAGCATCTCGTGGTCTACGGCGGCATCGGCCGTGCCGCCCGCAATTGGGAATGCTACGACAAGATTCTGGAGATGCTGCGCGAGCTAGACGACGACGAGACCTTGCTGGTGCAATCGGGCAAGCCGGTCGGCGTGTTCCGCACGCATGTCGATGCGCCGCGGGTGCTGATCGCCAACTCGAATCTCGTACCAAAATGGGCGACCTGGGAGCACTTCAACGAGCTGGATCGCAAAGGCCTCATGATGTTCGGCCAGATGACCGCGGGCAGCTGGATCTACATCGCCAGCCAGGGAATCATCCAGGGCACCTACGAAACTTTCGCCGAAGCCGGCCGGCAACACTACGGCGGCGATCTCAAGGGACGCTGGATCCTCACCGCCGGCCTGGGCGGCATGGGCGGCGCGCAACCGCTCGCCGCGAGTTTTGCCGGCGCCGTCTCGCTCAATATCGAATGCCAGCAGAGCCGCCTTGAATCGCGCCTGCGCACGCGCTACCTCGACAAGCAGGCCGCGAACCTCGACGAAGCGCTCGATCTCGTGAAACGACACTGCGCGCGCGGCGAAGCCGTGTCGATCGGATTGCTCGGCAACGCCGCCGAGATCGTGCCAGAGCTCGCGCGCCGGGCCAAGGCCGGAGGCATAAGGCCCGATCTGGTCACCGACCAGACCTCGGCGCACGACCTCGTGCACGGCTACCTGCCGATCGGCTGGACCGTCCCGCAGTGGCTCGCCGCGCAGGGCGACGCGGCGCAACACGCGGCGCTCGCTGAAGCGGCCGCGGGGTCCTGCGAGGTGCACGTGCGCGCAATGCTGGACTTCCTCGACATGGGTGTCCCCGTGGTCGACTACGGCAACAACATTCGCCAGGTCGCGTTCGACCGCGGCGTAGGCCGCGCGTTCGACTTTCCCGGATTCGTGCCGGCTTACATCCGTCCGTTATTCTGCGAGGGCAAGGGTCCGTTCCGCTGGGTCGCGCTATCGGGCGATCCCGAAGACATCTACAAGACGGACGCCAAGATCAAGGAGCTCTTTCCCGAGAACCGCCACGTGCATCGCTGGCTCGACATGGCGCGCGAGCGCATCGCGTTCCAGGGTCTGCCGGCGCGCATCTGCTGGCTCGGACTGGGTGAACGCCACAAGGCGGGACTGGCATTCAACGACATGGTCAAGCGCGGCGAGTTGAAGGCGCCGATCGTGATCGGCCGCGATCACCTCGATTCAGGCTCGGTCGCGAGTCCGAATCGCGAGACCGAATCGATGAAGGACGGCAGCGACGCGGTCTCCGACTGGCCGCTGCTCAATGCGCTCCTCAATACCGCGAGCGGCGCGAGCTGGGTCAGCTTCCACCATGGGGGCGGGGTCGGCATGGGTTATTCGCAGCACGCCGGATTGGTGATCGTCTGCGACGGAACCGACGCTGCGGCAAGGCGCATCGAACGCGTGCTGTTCAACGACCCCGCGAGCGGCGTGATGCGCCACGCTGACGCGGGCTACGAAGCCGCGGTTGCCACCGCCGGACGCATGGGACTCAAGCTGCCTTTCATCACCTGCTGACGACCTGATCGCAAGCATGGAGCTCCGCCTGGACAGCCTCTGGCGCAACCTCCGGTACGCCGATGGAACGATCGGCGATGCGCCACGCATCGCCATCGGCATCACCGGGGGCCGAATCGCCTGGATCGGCGCGGAGGAGACCCTGCCCGAATTTGGACCCTGCGCGCAGAATGACGGCGGCGGTGCGTTGGTAACCGCGGGCCTGGTCGAATGCCATACCCACCTGGTATTCGGCGGCAACCGCGCCGATGAGTTCCGCATGCGCCTTAACGGCGCGTCGTACGAGGAGATCGCACGGGCGGGAGGCGGCATCGTTTCCACGGTGGCCGCGACCCGCGGGGCGAGCGAAGAGGATCTGTTCGCATCGGCCGCCGCCCGGTTGCGCCGCTTTATCGCCGAAGGCGTGACGACGGTCGAGATCAAGTCCGGCTACGGTCTGGACCTCCAGACCGAAGCGAAGATGCTCCGTGTGGTACGACGGCTTGGTCGCGAACTACCGGTCACCGTCCATGCGACCTTTCTCGGCGCACACGCACTGCCGCCCGAGTACGGGGGCAAGCCCGATGCGTACATCGACCTCGTATGCGGCATGATGGCCGTGCTCGCGGAGCAGGGTCTGGTGGATGCGGTCGACGTGTTCTGCGAAAGCATCGCCTTTTCGGTCGCGCAATGCGAACGCGTGTTCGAGGCGGCGTCGCGCCTGGATCTGCCTGTGAAGATGCACGCCGAACAGCTCTCGAACATCGGCGGCACTCGTCTCGCCACGCGCTTCGGTGCCTTGTCGACCGATCACCTGGAATATACTCTCGAGGCCGATGTGGAGGCCATGCACCGTTCGGGAACGGTTGCCGTCCTGCTGCCTGCCGCCTGGTACTTCCTGCGCGAAACGAAGCGGCCGCCGATCGATCTGTTGCGCCGCCACGGAATCCCGATGGCGATTGCCACCGACTGCAACCCCGGCACCGCGCCGTTGCTCTCGCCCCTGCTCGCCATGAACATGGCATGCACGTTGTTCGGACTTACGGTGGAAGAAGCATTGCTGGGCTACACCCGCCACGCGGCCCGCGCCCTGGGTGCGGCCGAGCACCACGGCGCGCTGGCGGCGGGCCGTTACGCCGACTTCGTCCTCTGGGACAGCGCATCGCTTTCGGAACTGCCCTATTGGCTCGGTGCGAACCCCTGCCGGGTGGTCGTTCGGCACGGGAAAATTGTTCACGGCGCGGTCGCGCGAGCGGGGGGAAATTCGGCGGGCGAATCGACGACCCGCCCGGCATAGCCTTGCGCGCGAGTGCCTCTTCGTTCAGGCCGGACGCGCCGGCCGCTGATCAGCAACCGTTTACTCGCCGCCTCTCCCATTGCGGCTTTCCACCCCGCCTACTCCAGGGCGCTCGCGCGCGCCTGTTCGCGCGCCATCACCGCCCAGTCCTTCTCCGCGTCGCCGTGCGCGATCGCGCCGAGCAGACGATCGCGCACCACGCCGGCGCTGGGCAGCGGCACGCGCGCGGCTTCCGCCGCGGCGAGCACCAGGTTCGAGTCCTTCAGCGCGAGTTGCGTGGTAAAGCCAACCTGGTCGTAGGATTCGTCGGCGATGATCTTGCCGTAGATCTTGTAGGCAGGCGAAGTGAACATGCCGTCGGCGATGATGTCGTAGAGCGCGGCGGGCGCGACGCCGTACTTGCGCACGAGCGAAAAGGCTTCCCCCATCGCCTCGATCGCGCAACTGAGAAGAAAGTTGTTGGCGAGCTTGATCGAAGTCGCCCCGACCGGTTCATCGCCCGCTTCGAACACGCGCCGGCCGAGCGCCTGAAAGAGCGGCGCGCAGCGCGCGAGCGCCTCGGCCGGACCCGCGGCGACGATGCCCGCCTGGCCTGCGGCAACCGCCTCCGGCCGGCCGAGCATCGGTGCGGCGACGTGGATCTGTCCCGCCTCGGCATGCGCGGCGGTGAGGGCGCGGATCACGCCCACGCCATGCGTGCCCATCGACAGATGCATCGCACCCCTGGCGAGCGCAGGGACGAT
>JAOUFA010000133.1 GCA_029858545.1 Betaproteobacteria bacterium | reverse complement strand
GCCGCCGAGATCAGCGCCGCGGCCAACATGGTGATCTGCAGGGTCCTCTTGATTTTCGCTTTCATCCCAATCTCCTTCGTCTCTTGAAATTAACTCTTTTCCTCGGCGCGCCTGCGCGTCCACATGTCGAGCAGTACGCCGATCAGCACCATCGCGCCGGTGACCAGGGGCTGCCAGTTGGCGTTGACCTCGAGCAGGTTCATGCCGTTCAACACCAGCGTGAGGATGAGCGCACCGATCAACGTACCGCCGAGCGTGCCGACCCCGCCGAACAGCGACGCGCCGCCGATCAGCACCGCGGCAATCGCGGGCAGGAGCAGCGGCTCGCCAATATCGGCTTCGGCCGAGTTTAGGCGTGCAAGGTACACCAGCGCGGCGAGTCCCGCCATGCCCCCGCTCACCGTGTAGACCAGGACCAGCCGGCGCCTGACCGGAACACCCGATAGCCGCGCCGCGACCGGATTCGCGCCGACTGCATAGACCTCCTGACCCCAGGTCGTGCGCTCGAGGAACAGCCAGCCAATCGCGAGGAATACGAACATCAGGTAGATCGGAACCGGCAAACCGAACAGGTAGCCGCTGCCGATCTCGCGAAATCCCGGCGGAAAGCCGTAGATCGTGTCGCCCGCCATATAGTAGTAGGACAGCCCGTGCAACACCCACAGCATGCCGTAGGTGGCGATGAACGGCGGAATGCGCAGCGCCGTGACGAGCAACCCGTTGGCAAGGCCGGTGGCGAGGCCGCTCGCCACGCCGGTCAGCACGCCCAGGAACGGCGAACCGGTCGCCTTAAGGACCGACGCCGCGAGGCAGGCGCTCATGCCGAGATTGGCGCCGACCGAAAGATCGAGCCCGGCAGTGAGGATCACCAGCGTGAGGCCCGAGGCGATAAGAAACAGGAGCGCCGCCTGACGCAACACGTTTAGCAGATTGTTTTGCGTGAGAAAGACGTCGGAGGCAAGGCCCAGCACGACGAAGATCAATATCACCGCGGCAAGGCGCCCGCCGAGCCGCGCGAACGCCTCGCGCGTCGATTCGAGCAGGTTGCCACGCGCCACCCTCATGCGCGCCTTCGCAGCGCATCGATCAGCAGCGCGGCAATCACCAGCAGTCCGATCGCGACCACCTGCAACGAAGACGATACGCCCGCGACGTTCAGACCGTTCCTCATCACGCCCACCGCGAGCACACCGAGCAGCGTGCCGAATAGCCAGCCCTCACCGCGCTCGAACGAGGTGCCGCCCACCGCCACCGCGGCAATGGCGTCGAACTCCATACCGAACGCCGCCGTCGGATGGCCCGAATTGGTGCGCGCCACCAGCAACAGTCCGGTGATGCCGACCATCAGCCCCGCGAAGACATACACCCCCGCATGCCAGGCACGCGCATGCACTCCGGCGAGCGCAAGCGCCTCGCGGTTGCCGCCGATCGCGAAAACATAGGTGCCGAAGCGAGTGTAATAAAGCAGGGCGTGGACAAAGAAATAGGCCACAAAAGCAATTATCAGGACAAGCGGGATGCCAAGTACGTCGGCACGCATGAAGGCGATCTGCGCGCTGATCCCGACGATGCTCTGGCCGTCGGTGATCGCAAGTGCGAGCCCCTGCGCCATCCCCAGCGTGCCGAGCGTGGCGACAAACGGCGGCATGCCGAGATACGAAACGAGCGTGCCGTTGGCGACGCCAAAGGCAAGCCCCATCGCTGCCGAAGCCGCGAGCGCCAGCCCGATGCCGCCGCCGTGCACGAGCACCCAGGCGAGTACCACCGAACACAGCGTCAGCACCGCACCCATCGAGATGTCGAGCCCTTCGGTGAGAATGACAAGGGTCATCGGCAAGGCAAGCATCAGGAGTATCGTCGCCTGGGTGCCGATGTTGGTCAGGTTGAGCGGCGAGAGAAAGCCCTGCGCGACGCTGCCGAATACGATTGCCTGCAGCACGAGAATGTAGGCCACGCCCGGCAGTGCCGCGAGGCGTCTGGCGAGCTCATGCACGCGGTGATGCATTCACGCCTCGTGCATCGCGAGACGCAGGATATTCGCCTCGCTCAGACTGTCGCGCCCAAGCTCGCCGGCGATCCGCCCTTCGCGCATCACGTAGGCACGATCGCACACGTGCACGATCTCCGACAGCTCGGAGCTGATCATCAGCACCGCGGCACCCTGCTTTACCAGGCCGTCGATGAGGGCGAAAATCTCCGCCTTGGCCCCTACGTCTATTCCGCGCGTCGGCTCGTCGAGTATGAAGAACCGGCAGCCCGCGTTGAGCCATTTGCCGAGCACCGCCTTCTGTTGGTTTCCACCCGAGAGGTAGCGTACCAGCCGGGCCGCAGAGGGTGTCGCGATGCGCAGGCGCTCGATCATCTCTTGCGCCACGCGCGTCGCGCGCGCGGAATCGAACCATGTCCGCGGGAAAAGCCTGAAGAGCGCCGCGAGCAGCAGATTGTCGCGCAGAGAGAGAATGAGCGCGAGACCTTCGCGCTTGCGATTTTCAGGGATCAACGCGACGCCGTGGCGTCGCGCCTCGCCCGGGCCTCCTGCGACGCGCGCACCGAACAGGCGCACTTCGCCGCGCGTCGGCATATCGGCGCCGAAGATCGCGCGCGCCACCTCGCTGCGCCCCGCGCCGACCAGGCCAGAGAGGCCGACGATCTCACCGGCACGCACCACCAGGTCAACACCCTTGATGCCGGTATCGGTGGCGAGATCCTTCACTTCGAGCGCGACCTCGCCCGGTCGCCCGCAGTACTCGCGCGCATAACTCGCATCGATCCTGCGCCCGACCATCAGCTCTACCAGTTCATCAGGGTTGGTGTCGGCCGGGAGAAGAGTCTTCACGAGCCGGCCGTCGCGCAGCACCGTGATGCGATCGCCCAGTTCGAACACCTCGCGCAGGCGGTGCGAGATGTAGGCGATCGCCACGCCCTCGGCTTTCAATTGACGGATCACCTTGAACAGGTGCTCGCACTCGTTTTCCGACAAGGCAGCGGTCGGCTCGTCCATCACCAACGTGCGCGCGTTCTGCGACAGCGCCTTGGCGATCTCGACCATCTGTTGCTGCGCGACACCGAGCGTATGCACCAAGCGCCGGGTGTCGTAGTCCACACCGAGTAGTCGCAGGACGCGGCGCGCGTCGGCATGCAGCCTGGCGCGATCGATAGTGCCCGGAATCCGGCCGCGCGGCTCTCGGCCCAGAAAGAGGTTCTGCGCAATATCGAGAAACGGGACCAGCGAAAATTCCTGGAAGATCACCGCAATGCCCAGGCGCCGCGCATCGGCGGGCGAGCGCACCTCGACGGGAGCGCCCTGGTGCAGGATGCGCCCCGAGTCGGCGCGGTAGGCGCCGTACAGAATCTTGATGAGCGAGGATTTGCCGGCACCGTTCTCACCGACCAGCATATGGACCTCGCCCCCGTACAGATCGAGATCCACCGCGTCGAGCGCACGCACACCAGGGAACTGCTTGCCGATGCCGTGCAGCGCCAAAAGCGGCGCGCCGGAAGATTGTTCCGCGCAAGTCATCGTGTCGGTTCGGCGGGTGCCGCGCTCTCGCCGCGGCGCTCAGTAGGGATTGGCGACCGGCAGGTCCTGCGCGGGATAGAGAGAAATGATCTTCGCGCCGTCCGGGGTGAGCACCACCATTTCCTCGATGCGCGCCGCCGAGTAGCCGTCGGTCGCGGGACAGAAGGTCTCGACCGCGAACACCATGCCGGCCTTCAGTTCGTAGGGTTCGATGAACGAGTTGAGACGCGAAATCAGCGGCCGCTCGTGCAAACCCAGGCCGAGACCATGACAAAAGTTCAGGCCGAAAGCCGCCATTTCGGTCTCGAAGCCGATCTCGGTGCACTTGGGCAGCATCTCGGCAACCTTGTCGGTGCTCATGCCGGGCCGCAGCATCGCAATCGCGTCGTCCATCCACTGACGCGCGCGCTTGTACGCGTCGATGTGAGGCCGGCTCGCCTTGCCCACCGCGAAGGTGCGGTAATAGCAGGTCCGGTAGCCGATGAACGAATGGATCACGTCGAAGTAGGCAGGATCGCCGGGACGGATCAGGCGGTCGGTGAAGTTGTGCGGATGCGGAGAGCAGCGCTCGCCGGCGATCGAGTTGATCGCCTCGACGCAGTCCGAGCCCATATCATATAGCCGCTTGGTCGCGAGCCCGACGATCTGGCTTTCCTTGATGCCGGGCTTCAACGCCTCGGCGATGTCCTGGTAGACGCCGTCGACCATGCTCGAAGCGATGTTGAGCAGCGTGATCTCGTCGTGACTCTTCACCTCGCGCGCCTCGAGCATCATCTGCTGGCCGTCGCGGACGTTGAGCCCCTCTTCCTGGAGCGCGAACAGCATGCCCGGTTCGCATACATCGATCCCGAGCGGCATGTCGGCAACGCCCTCGCGTACCAGGATGTCCTTGATCTCCTTCGCCGCCAGCTTGAACAGGCCCACTGTCGGCCCGATCGCGCCGCGCATACCGGGGTTGCCGGCAAGGATGTGATCTTCCTTCAACCAGGGGCAGTACAGCTTGTGGTGACGCGCCGCCGAGCCGAAGTCCCACACCCAGGGATCGCCCGTGCCGGTGAGGAGGCAATAGCGAATCAGCTTGTCGCGTGCCCACTCACCGATCACGGTGCTGGATACATAGCGGATATTGTGTTGGTCGAAGCACAGCATCGCCCCCAGTCCCGACTTGGCGAGCGACTGGCGCGTGCGCGCGAGCCGATAGCGGTGCAGGCGCTTGAAATCGACGCGTTCCTCGAAATCGACCTGGGTGGTGCCCGGCGCCTGCAGCGGCCGGTGCCACTTGTGCGCGGGTTTCAGGTCGTCTTCATTGACCGGGAAGAATTCTGGCTTGACGGCTTTTCTGGTCATCGCATATCTCTCCTGGGGGTCGCGCGCGGCAAATACGCTATGGAGTGCTCAGGCAAAGGAAGCTTGTGTGTCACACGCTCTATAACATCGCAAGGATAGTCAGGCCATCGGCTTCGTGCAAGCGCGCCGGCGGAACAGGCCGCTACTTCGCTCATAGCGCGATGATGCGCGTGTAGCGTGCGCCCCCGGCGTCGTCAATCGAGATCTCCAGTCCGGTGGCGCGCGCGAGCGACCGGGGGGTGCCCGGCAGCCCCAGCTCGACCCAGAGCCCGCCCGAGTAGGCACGCACGGCGAAGCGTTTGGCGCCTGGCAGGAGCATTACCGCTTCGCCCGCCTGCGCGACCGGCCAGACATCTCCAGGCGCCGACACGGCACGCTCCAGACCCTTGTCGGTCAGCCGGTACACCACGCGCTGCGCGAGCGTCGCGCCCCCGGCGACGGGTGCCAGACGCAGGACTTCGAGTCTGACGCCGGAACCCTCCTCGACGACCGCAAGCGAAGCGGGCAATACGCCCGCCGCGGCATCCGCCGGTATCACCGTCTCCGGAACACGCTGTTCCAGATCGCGTCCGATCTGCGCTATCACGCGCAGAATACGGCTCAGGTTCTCTGCGCCCTGATCGATGCGGGCGCGCTGTCCGGATACGTAATCGAGGCCGCGCCACGAAATGACGCCCAGCAGCCCAAGCAGCGCGATCGCCACCAGCATCTCGACCAGGGTGAAGCCGCGCGTTGCGCGCATCGCCGACTATTCGACCGGCACGAGGTTGCCGAAGGCATCGAGCGTAAGCGCCAACTCGCGTTCCGCGGTCGCGATACGCAGCTTCGCGGGGACCAGCAGCGGCTCGCGCCCAAACACGATCGGTGCGGCGTCGATGCGCGTGACCTCGAAAGGCCAGGCGCGAGCGCGCAGGGTTCCGTCAGCGCTATCCTGCAACTCTTCGCCGTCCAGCGCACGAAAGCGGTAACCCGTCAGATCGGCCTCCCACACCAGCGTGCGCCCGGAAACGTGCGCCTCGTTCTGCGCGAGGCGAAACAGCGCGCTCAGGCGCGCCATTTCCTCATCCGCCAAACGGCCCTCGCGCGAACCCACCGACAACGATACCGCTGCCGCGGCGATGCCGAGGATCGCGACCACCACCAGCAATTCGAGGAGCGTGAATCCAGCGGTGCGTCGGCGCATGCGGAGAAACTACAGATCCCAGGAGCCGATGTCGGCGTCCGAACCGGTACCGCCCGGCTGGCCATCGAGACCGAGCGTGAAGACATCGATTTCCCCGTGCAGTCCGGGATTCAGATACTGATAGTTGCGCTTCCAGGGATCTGTCGGCAGCCGGTCGAGATACTGCTTCCAGTTCCCGGGAACGGGCTGGGTTTGAGGCAGGCTCACCAGTGCCTGCAAGCCCTGCTCGTTGGTCGGATAGCGGCCGCTATCGAGGCGATAGAGCTTCAAGGCCTGCATGATCGCGGCGATGTCCTGTTTGGCCGCGACCGCGCGTGCCTCGTCGGTGCGGCCGACCACCCTCGGCACCACCAGCACGGCCAGAATTCCGATGATCACCACCACGACCATGATTTCGACCAAGGTGAAGCCCGAAGCAAATCCACGGTGCCGGTGGGAAGTATTATTGATCGTCATGGTATCGATGCAGGAAAAGGTGTGGAGTAGAAAGTGTGGATCGATGAGAACGGATTATCGGCCCACCCGCCCGGCGCGCCAAGCGCTGCGTGTCGCGGTGGCATGGCGGGGACGGGGCTATACTGCGACCAATGAACGTCAGTGCCGACCTCGCACCGTCACGTGCCACCTCCGGCGCGCGTGGACTCGCGCGTTTCCCTATCGCGCGGTTGCGCGAGGTGCTGGGCAGGGCGTGGCCGAAGATTGCGGCGATTTTTCAGCGTGCCGGCGCCTTCGTGCTCGCCATTGCCCTGACGGTCACAGTCACCGATTTGGTGCTGCGGCTCGCCGCACGCCGCACGCCGCCGGAGCCGGTGCAGACGGTGATGACCGCCGATCTGAACACGCTCACGCAGCCCGCGGACGTCAGTTCGATCGCCCGCCTGCTCGGCGCGCTGCCCGACAGCGGCTCGGGTGAAATCAAACTGGTGGGCATCATCGCGCAGGACACGCACGGCGGTGGAATTGCACTGCTCTCGCTGGATGGCAAACCCGCGCGCGCGGCGCGCGCGGGCCGGCAACTCGCGCCCAATCTGTCCCTGGTGGAAGTGCACAAGGACCGGGTGCTGGTCAATAGAGCCGGCGCGCTGCACGAAATTCGCATGCCGCCAAAAACCGTGGCGGACGCGGCACCGGCAAGTTCGCCCTTGCCGCAAGCGCCGTCCGCATCGGCCGGACAGGCGGTAAAAGCCCCCCCGCCCGCTCAGCCTGGTGTATCTGGGCCGCTACGAGGCCGCGGCGGCGCGGCGCGGCGGCCGGGATCCGACGAATAGACGTTGCTCGGTCGACAGTCGCTTGATCGCCGCTTCGGGCTTCAGGCGGCGATCGGCTCGGCCCGCGTTTGCTCCGGCCCGATCGCGGCACGCACCGCGTCTTCGACGTGCTCGACGAACACGAACTCGATTCCCGCCTTCGCGTCGGCCGGGACATCCTCCAGGTCCTTTTCGTTTCTCTTCGGCAACATCACCGTATGAATGCCGGCACGCAGCGCCGCAAGCGACTTCTCCTTCACACCACCGATCGGCAGCACCAGCCCGCGCAGGCTGATTTCCCCGGTCATCGCAATATCGTTGCGTACCGGTTTCCCCGAAAGGAGCGACACCAGCGCGAGAAACATCGCCATGCCGGCGCTCGGCCCGTCCTTCGGTGTCGCGCCCGCTGGCACGTGAACGTGGACATCGACCTTGTCGAGCGCCTCGCCCGTGTAGATCTTGGCAAGCGTCAGTGCCGCTTGCGCCGACTCTTTCATCACGTCGCCGAGTTGTCCGGTGAGAATCAACTTACCCGAGCCCGGCACGCGCGTCGCTTCGATAAACAGGATGTCGCCCCCGAAAGGCGTCCAGGCGAGCCCGGTCGCCACGCCCGGTACGCCGGCGCGCAGTGCCGCCTCGTTTTCGAATTTTCGTGCGCCCAGAATGGCGTGCAGATCGGCGGCGTCGAGCGTCGCCGACTCGGCGAGACCCTCGGCAATCTTCATCGCGACGCTGCGTAGCACCGCGCCCAACTCGCGCTCCAGGTTGCGCACGCCCGCCTCACGCGTATAGTCGCTCACCAGTGTCCGGATCGCGGAATCGGTGACGCTCGCTTGCTCGGCCTTCAGGCCGTTGGCCTCGAGCTGGCGCTTCACGAGGTAGCGTTTGGCGATCTCGAGCTTTTCCTCCTCGGTGTAGCCGGGAAGCTGGATGACTTCCATGCGATCGCGCAGAGGACCCGGGATCGTGTCGAGCACGTTCGCCGTGGCGATGAACATCACCTTGGAGAGATCGAAATCCACGCCGAGGTAGTTGTCGCGGAATTTCGAGTTCTGCTCGGGATCGAGCACTTCGAGCAAGGCGCTCGACGGATCACCATGGAACCCCCCCGAGCCGAGCTTATCAATCTCGTCGAGCATTAGCACTCCGGCGCGCGATTCGGCGCGGCGTATCGCCTGGATGATATTGCCGGGCAGCGCGCCGATATACGTACGCCGGTGTCCGCGGATTTCCGCCTCGTCGTGCAGTCCGCCCAGCGCAACGCGCTGGAATTTTCGCCCAGTCGCGCGCGCGATCGACTGGCCGAGCGAAGTCTTGCCGACTCCCGGCGGCCCGACAAAGCACAGGATCGGGCTCTTGCCCTCCGGGTTCAACTTCCTCACCGCGAGATATTCGAGGATACGGCGCTTGACCTTCTCCAGTCCGTAATGGTCCTCGTCGAGCACGCGCCGCGCCTCGCCGATATCGATCGGCTGCCGCGGTTCGCTTTTCCAGGGTAGCTCGATGAGCCACTCCAGGTAGGTGCGCAGCATGGACGACTCTCCCGAGCCTTCGTTCATGCGCTGCAGGCGGCGCAGTTCCTTCGCGGCATGCTTGGCGACATCCTCGGGCATCGCAGCATCGGCAATCGCTTTCTTGAGGTCCTCGATTTCGGCCGCGATGTCCTCGGTCTCGCCCAGTTCCTTCTGAATCTGGCGCATCTGCTCACGCAGCACGTGTTCGCGCTGGCGCTCGTCGAACTCCTTCTTCGTCTTCTCGCTGATTTCGCGCGAGAGCCGCAGAACTTCGATGCGCTGAGCAAGATAGAGCAGCACCTTGTCCAGGCGCTGCTGAAGGC
>JAOUFA010000132.1 GCA_029858545.1 Betaproteobacteria bacterium | reverse complement strand
TCTCGAAGCGCATGTCGACCGGCTCGATGCCGATGCCAGGCGCCGGATGCACAGCAATCCGCTGCGTGTGCTCGACTCGAAGAATCCGCTGGTGCGCGAGGTTATTGCGAGCGCGCCGTCCCTGATGAACTACCTGGGGGAGGCTTCGCTTGCGCACTTCGACGGGCTGAGGCGGCTGCTCGAGGTGGCGGGTGTCGGGTACACGCTCAACCCACGGCTGGTACGCGGGCTGGACTACTATAGTCTCACGGTCTTCGAATGGGTGTCGGAGTCATTGGGCGCGCAGGGCACCGTGTGCGCCGGTGGGCGCTATGATGGTCTGTTCTCCCAGATCGGCGGAAAACCTGCACCGGCGACCGGATTTGCGATGGGCGTCGAGCGCCTGATTGCGCTGATGCAGGAAGGCGATCGGCGCCCCGGGTCGCGGCGACCCGATGCCTACTTGCTCGCGAGCGGAACCGGAACGTATGAATACGCATTGCGGCTCGCCGAAGAATTGCGGCACGCAGGGCACGCGGTGATTCAGCACGCAGGGGGCGGAAGCTTCAAGTCGCAAATGAAGAAGGCGGATGCGAGCGGAGCCTGGCTGGCACTGATTGTCGGAGAGGACGAATTGGGCGCCGGCGAGGTGTCGATCAAGTATCTGCGCAGGGAGGCGCCACAGACCCGGGTCCGGATCGAGTCGCTGTGTGAGTCGTTCGCGGGATTTTTGGGACCGGCCAAGGCTTAGGTCCAGGGAGGCGAGGGAGGGTTCCTCGCACGTTCGGAAATGGCAATCTAGGACAGGAACATATGGCACTCGATCTTGAAGAACAGGAAAAGGTTGCGGAATTAAAGGCGTGGTGGAAGCACTATGGCGCGTTGCTGATTCTCGCTCTGGTCGCCGCGGTGCTCGCTGTCGGCGGCGTCCAATGGTGGCGCGCCTATCAGCGCAATCAGGCGGCACAGGCGGGCATGCTCTATGAAACGCTGTCCAAGGCGGTCCAGGCGGACGACGCCAAGGCATTGCGCGAGGCCGGGGGTGCCCTCGCGGAAGGCTATCCGAGCACCCTGCAGGCGTCGCTCGGTGCACTGGTAGCGGCGCGTTATTACTTCGACCGCAATGATCTGAAGAATGCACGCGCCCAATTACAATGGGTCGTGGAACGTTCGCCGTCGGAGGATATGCGCGACCTCGCGCGACTTCGGCTTGCCGCGGTTCTGCTCGACGACAAGGCATTGGACGAGGCACTCAAGTTGCTCGATGAGCGACATGCAGAAGCCTACGATGCCCAGTACGCGGCGCTAAAGGGTGATGTGCTGGTCGCAAAGAATCAGGCGGCCGAAGCGAAGCTTGCCTACCGTTTGGCGCTCGACAAATCGGGCAAGAGCGATGGCGCTTTTCGCGAGAGCCTGCGTATGCGCCTCGATGCGCTGGGAGGTTGAGGGTGCGAGGACGCCTGGCCGTGTTTGCCGCGGCGTGCGTGCTTGGCGGGTGCTCGAGTTCCGGTGGTTCCCAACCCACTGAATTGATCGACATCGCCCAGGCGCGCCCGGTGCGCGTGCTGTGGACAGCGCAGATCGGTCATGCCGATGAATATCTCTTCTTTCCTATCTTGCGCGACGGCTCGGTCTATGCGGCGGGGCGCGCGGGGAAGGTGGTTCGTTTCGACGCGGCGACGGGTCGCGAAATCTGGCGCGTAGCGATCGGGCGTCCGCTTGCCACCGGTGTGGGGAGCGACGGCAAGCTGGTTTTGGTTGCAAGCGAAAAGGGCGAGATCTTCGCCCTCGACGCACGCGACGGCACGCAGCGCTGGAGTGCTCGCACCACCAGCGAAGTGCTGGCGCCGCCGGTGCCGGCCGGCGATATGGTGCTGGTGCGAAGCGGCGATAGCCGCGTCTTTGCGTTTGGCGCAGCCGACGGTAAGCGCCGCTGGGTATACCAGCACCCGGCGACATCCCTGATGGTGCGTGCTCCCCTCGGGACGGCAACCGATGCAGACACCGCATACGTCGGATTTCCCACGGGTAGATTGGTTGCGCTCAGCCTTGCGACGGGCAACCCGCGCTGGGAGGCGACAGTCGCCAATCCGCGCGGCGCAACGGAATTGGAGCGGGTCACCGACGTCCTGGGCGAGCCCGCGGTGCTGGGCCGCGAGGTTTGCGTGGCGGCCTACCAGGGGCGGGTGGCCTGCTACGACACCCAGGCTGGCAACCAGCTCTGGGTACGCGATCTGGCCAGTGCGAGCGGCGTGAGCCTCGATGCGCGTTATGCCCTGGTCGTCGACGATCGGGGCAGCGTGCACGCTCTTGATCGAAGCAGCGGACGCAGTATCTGGAAGCAGGATCAGCTCGGCTATCGATCGCCGTCGCTACCGACACCGGCCGGCAATATAGTGGTGACCGGCGATTATGACGGCTACGTGCATTTCCTAGACAGGGATACCGGCGCGTTCATTGCGCGTTTCTCGAGTCCGTACGGAGCGATTCGCGTCGCGCCTTTGCCCTTGCCGAGCGGAGTGCTGGTACAGACTGCGGGTGGCGTGCTGTACGCGTTGGCTCTTTGAATACGAATACGCGCTGGCACGCGAGACCTATGTGAAGCCCGTGATCGCCCTTGTCGGGCGTCCTAACGTCGGGAAATCGACGCTCTTCAATCGACTGACGCGCAGCCGTGACGCGATCGTCGTCGATGTGCCGGGTGTGACCCGCGATCGGCACTATGGAGAAGGTCGGCTGGGCGACCGTGCGTTTCTTGTCATCGATACTGGGGGGCTTGAACCCGGCAGCAGCGACGACATGTTCTCACTCATGGCGCGCCAAGCCGAGCAGGCGATCGCCGAGGCCGATGTCGTGGTCTTTGTCGTAGACGCGCGTGGCGGGCTGGCACCGGGTGATCGCTTGATCGCCGAGCGTTTGCGCAGAATGGAGAAGCGCCTCTGGATCGCAGTGAACAAGAGTGAGGGACTCGCTCCGGATACCGCGGTGGGCGAATTTCACGAACTGGGACTGGGCGCTCCGGTCGCGATCTCTGCGGCGCACGGTGAGGGCGTACGGGAACTCGTCGACGCGGTGCTGGCGGAATTTCCGGAGAATGATCACGGCAAGGAAGAAGTATCGTCCAGGTATCCGCGCGTGTCGGTGATCGGTCGGCCGAATGTCGGAAAATCGACCCTGATCAATGCGCTGGTCGGCGAGGAGCGGGTGATCGCCTATGACCAGCCGGGCACCACGCGCGACGCGATCGATGTGCCCTTCGAGCGCGCAGGCAAGCTCTATACCCTGGTCGATACTGCGGGTCTCAGAAAACGCGGCAAATCTGGCGAGGACATCGAGCGTTTTTCCATCGTCAAGACGATGCGTGCGATCGAGGAATCCAATGTCGCCATCCTGGTACTCGGTGCGGACGAGGGCATCAGCGACCAGGACGCGCATGTCGCAGGATTCATTCTCGAGCGCAACCGCGCTGTGGTCGTCGCGGTCAACAAGTGGGATGCGGCCGGCAAGGAAGCGCGAGCGCGCATGAAGAGCGAGCTGGTCTGGAAGCTCGGATTCCTGAGTTTTGCGGAAACCCATTTCATCAGCGCGAAGAACGGCAAGGGGCTTGGCGCGGTGATGAAGTCGGTCGACGCGGCTTATGCCTCGGCAATGGCGCAGCTTTCCACGCCCCGTCTTACGCGTGCGTTGATTGCCGCCGTCGAGCGCCAGGCGCCACCCAAGACTGGTCTGGTGCGGCCCAAGCTGCGCTACGCGCACCAGGGGGGACACAATCCGCCGCGCATCATCATCCACGGCAATGCCCTGGATCGCGTGCCGGATAGTTACCAGCGCTATCTGGAGGGAGCATTCCGCAAGGCTTTCGATTTGCGCGGCACGCCGCTGGCGATCGAATTCCGGACCGGCAAGAACCCTTATTTGCGCAAACGCCCCGGGCGCCCCGCGAAACAATGACACCGCGCGCTTGGGTGCGTGTCGGCGCCGATTTGGGGTGAAATATTGCGGCGTGGTCATAGCAGGCCGGCTGGCAGGGGAAGGCACCGCGCGATCGGCGCTGCAATGCTAGATTCCTTTCGTCCCATGCGCCGCAACGAATCGACTCGCGTCCGATGAATTTCGCCTCCCGCCTGGCGGTGTTCTATTTCGCCTATTTCGCCTATGTCGGCGCGTTCATGCCCTACTTCCCGCTTTACCTTTCCTCGCGCGGATTCGGCGCCGCGGACATCGCGCTGGTGCTGGCCTTGCCCCAGTTCGCGCGCATCTTCGCGCCGGGTTTCTGGGGCTGGCTCGCCGATCGCACCGGCGCGCGGCGCGGAATCGTCATCTTTTCCTGTCTCGCGGTGACGCTCGGCCTGTGCGTGTTGCCGTTGGTCGAGGGGGTCGCTGCGACGGCGGCGACGATTGCGGCGATGAGTATTCTCTCCGCGGGCGCGATTCCGCTGGTCGAGGCAATCACCCTCTCGGTGGCGGAACGCACGCGCGGCGGCTATGGTCCGATACGCCTTTGGGGTTCGGTGGGCTTCATCTTTTCGGTGGCCGCCGTGGGCGCCTGGCTCGACTGGCGGCCCGCGGGCGACTTGATCATGCTCTTGCCGGCGTTCGCACTGGCCGCGCTGGTGATTTCGCTTACGCTGCCCTCCGGCGTACGCGGCGCGCGAGCGTCGGGAAAGTCGCGGAGCTTCGCTCCGGGGGCTGGGTTACTGGCCTTGCTCGCGGCGGGCTTTTGCATGGCCGTGGCGCACGGCGCGCTGTACGCTTTCTATACGCTCTACCTGCGCGAGAAGGGGTATTCGGGTGCGACCATAGGTGGTCTCTGGACTCTTGGGGTGGTGGCCGAAATCGGAGTGTTTCTGTACCTGCAGGCCTTGGTTCGACGCTTCGCGCTGTCGACGGTCCTGCTCGCGAGCTTTGTCGCGGCGGCGATACGGTTTGCGGCGATTGGTTGGCTAGGGAACAGTCTTGTCGTACTGGCGCTCGCACAACTGCTCCACGCGCTGACTTTTGGCGCCCATCATGCGGCCTCAGTGGCCGCAATACACCGGCTCGTACCGGAAACCGCGCAGGCGCGCGGACAGGCGCTCTTCGCGAGCCTGTCGTATGGGGCCGGCGGCGCGCTGGGTGCGTTGTTGGCGGGCTGGGCATGGGAGTGGGTCGGACATAGCCAAGCATTCGGGTTTTCCGCGCTTGCCGGACTGATCGGTGCGGTCTTCGTGTTGAGGCTGCGTCGCACCGGCCTGTAGAGGCCTGGCGGCGGTCTATCGCGATCGAGCGTGCGAGTTTCGTATGCGATAATCGCACGCTTTCCTTCACCCGATTACCCGCCCTAGGCATGGGACAAACCCTTTACGACAAACTCTGGAACAGCCATCTCGTGCACGCCGAGGAAGACGGCACGGGCTTGCTCTATATCGATCGCCATCTTGTGCACGAGGTGACGAGTCCGCAAGCCTTCGAGGGGTTGAAGCTCGCAGGGAGGAAACCCTGGCGGATCGATTCGATCGTGGCTACGGCCGACCATAACACCCCTACCACGGACTGGGACAAGGGGCTTGCCGGCATCGTCGATGCGACCTCGCGACTGCAGATCGAGACGCTTGACGCGAACATCCGTGAGGTTGGCGCCAAGGCCTACTTCCCGTTCCTCGATCGTCGCCAGGGCATCGTGCATGTGATCGGGCCCGAGCAGGGCGCGACCCTGCCAGGCATGACGGTGGTGTGCGGCGATTCGCATACCAGCACGCATGGCGCATTTGGCTGTCTGGCGCATGGCATTGGGACGTCGGAAGTCGAGCATGTCCTTGCCACGCAATGCCTGGTAACGAAGAAGATGAAGAACATGCGCGTCAGCGTCGAGGGCGTGCTCGCGCGTGGTGTCAGCGCCAAAGATGTCGCGCTCGCGATCATCGGCCGTATCGGTACCGCGGGCGGAACCGGCTGCGCGATCGAATTCGCCGGGGGCGCGATTCGCGCGCTGTCGATGGAAGGCCGCATGACGCTGTGCAATATGGCGATCGAGGCGGGTGCGCGTGCGGGCATGGTCGCGGTGGACGAAACGGCGATCGAGTATGTGAAGGGACGCCCTTTTGCACCGACTGGCCCGGAGTGGAGCCAGGCGGTCGCCTACTGGCGCACGCTAAAGAGCGATCCCGATGCAAAATTCGAGCACGAAGTTGCACTCGATGCGCGCGACATCAAACCCCAGGTTACTTGGGGAACTTCGCCCGAGATGGTGGTCGCGGTGGACGACACGGTTCCCGACCCTGATCGCGAAAAGGACTCGGGGCGTCGCGAGGGCATGGAACGTGCGCTGGTGTATATGGGTCTCAAGCCGCGCACCAAGATCGGCGATATCAAGTTGGACAAGATATTCATCGGCTCGTGCACCAACTCTCGTATCGAAGATCTGCGCGCGGCGGCGGCGATCGCCAAGGGACGGCGCATCGCGTCGAATATCCGTCTGGCGCTGGTGGTGCCCGGCTCGGGCCTGGTGAAGGTGCAGGCCGAGAAAGAGGGGCTTGATCGAATATTCAAGGACGCGGGCTTCGAGTGGCGCGAACCGGGCTGCTCGATGTGCCTGGCGATGAACGCGGACCGGATCGAGGCCGGCGAGCGCTGCGCCTCGACGTCAAACCGCAACTTCGAGGGGCGGCAGGGCGATGGCGGACGTACTCATCTCGTCAGCCCTGCGATGGCGGCGGCGGCAGCGATCGCCGGCCATTTCGTCGATGTGCGCGAGTGGCGCTGAGCGCGGAGCAGCAGATGGAAAAGTTCAACGTACTCGATGGCCTGGTCGCGCCGCTGGATAGGGCGAACGTCGATACCGATCAGATCATTCCGAAGCAATATCTCAAGTCGATCAAGCGCACCGGTTTTGGCCCGACGCTGTTCGACGCCTGGCGTTATTTAGGGCGCGGCGAACCGGGCATGGACCACGCCAAACGTCCGCTCAATCCGGACTTCGCGCTCAATCAGCCGCGCTATCGCGGTGCGAGCATCCTGCTTGCACGCAAGAACTTTGGATGCGGCAGTTCACGCGAACACGCGCCCTGGGCATTGCTGGATTACGGCTTTCACTGCGTGATCGCCCCCTCGTTTGCAGACATCTTTTTCAACAACAGTTTCAAGATCGGCCTGTTGCCTGTGGTGCTGACGGAGGCGGAGGTTGACCGGCTGTTCTACGAGTGCGCCGCGTTTCCCGGATTTCGCCTGACGATCGACCTGGAGCGGCAGACGGTGGCGGGGGCCAATGGTGCCTATACTTTCCGCTTCGAGATCGACCCCTTCCGCAAGTACTGCCTGATGAACGGGCTCGACGAGATTGGCCTGACCCTGCGGCATGCGGAGAAGATACGCGCCTTCGAAAACGCGCGACGCATGCAGTTTCCCTGGTTGTTGAGGTGATCAAGATGAAGATTGCGGTATTGCCGGGCGACGGGATCGGCGGAGAGATCGTCGCGCAGGCGGTGAAAGTGTTGCGCGCGCTGGAGCATGACGGACTGCGCTTCGCGATGGAGGAGGCGCCGGTGGGGGGGGCGGGCTACGAGGCGGCGGGCGATCCGCTTCCCGAGGCGACCCTTGCGATTGCCAAGCAGGCCGATGCGATCCTGTTCGGCTCGGTCGGTGACTGGAAATACGACAGCCTGCCGCGCGCCAAGCGCCCGGAGCAGGCGATCCTGGGGCTGCGCAAATCGCTCGGCCTGTTCGCCAATTTGCGGCCGGCGCGCGTACACGAGGAACTGGCCGATGCCTCGTCACTCAGGCGCGAGGTGGTAGCGGGGCTCGACATCCTGATCGTGCGCGAGCTGACTGGCGACATCTACTTCGGCGAGCCGCGCGGTATCTCGACGCTCGCGAGCGGTGAGCGGGAGGGGGTGAACACCATGCGCTATCGAGAGAGCGAGATCCGGCGTATTGCCAGGGTCGCATTCGAGGCCGCTCGCAGGCGTGGCAAGAGGCTCTGCTCGGTCGACAAGGCGAACGTGCTCGAAACCACCGAGCTGTGGAAACAGGTGGTGATTGAGGTCGCACGCGATTTTCCGGATGTGGCGCTTACGCATATGTACGTGGACAATTGCGCGATGCAGCTGGTGCGCAATCCCAAGCAGTTCGACGTCATCGTCACCGGGAACATGTTCGGCGACATCTTGTCGGACGAGGCATCGATGCTGAGCGGCTCGATCGGGATGCTGCCATCGGCTTCTCTCGACGCGGCGAACAAGGGACTGTACGAGCCGATACACGGATCGGCGCCGGATATCGCGGGAAAAGGCGTGGCGAATCCGCTGGCAACGATTCTCTCGGCAGCGATGATGTTGCGCTATTCGCTCGAACGGCCGCAAGAGGCCGCTCGCATCGAAGCGGCGGTGCAGGAGGTCCTACGCAAGGGCTATCGCACCGCCGATATCCATACCGCCGGAATGCGCGAAGTCGGCACGGATGAAATGGGCGACGCGGTGGTCGCGGCGCTGTAGATCAAGTCGAGGCTAGAAGATGTTGAGGGTAGGGATAGTCGGGTGGCGGGGAATGGTGGGGTCGGTACTCGTGCAACGCATGCGCGAGGAGGGCGATTTCGAACATATCGAGCCGGTGTTCTTTTCAACTTCGCAGGCGGGTGGCACGGGACCGGATGTCGGCAAGGACACGGGTCCGGTCGGCGACGCTAACGAGATTGCCGGGCTCAGCGCCTTGCCGGTGGTGATATCCTGCCAGGGCGGGGACTATACCAACGCAATCCACCCCCGGCTGCGCAAGGCGGGCTGGAAGGGCTACTGGATCGATGCCGCGAGCGCGTTGCGTATGCGCGACGATGCCGTGATCATCCTCGATCCGGTGAACATGCCCGTGATCAAGAATGCGCTGACTGCCGGGGTGAAGGACTACGCGGGCGGAAATTGCACCGTGAGCCTGATGCTCATGGCGATGGCGGGACTCTTCCAGAATGATCTGGTGGAGTGGATGACCAGTATGACCTACCAGGCGGCCTCCGGCGCCGGCGCGGCGAATATGCGCGAACTGGTGGCGCAATTGGCGCACATCGGTGCCGCCGCCAACAGCCTGGTCCGGGATTCTTCGTGCAGTGCGCTCGATATCGACCGGAAGGTTACCGAGACGATCCGCTCGGCGGGGATGCCTACGGAGAATTTCGGTTATCCTCTCGCCGCGAGCCTCTTGCCGTGGATTGACA
>JAOUFA010000563.1 GCA_029858545.1 Betaproteobacteria bacterium | reverse complement strand
GAGACCGGAGTGACGCCCGAGCCCTGCGGGCGCTGTTCCTCTTGCGTCGAGATCGATGGCGGGCGTTTTGTCGATCTTCTGGAGGTTGATGCGGCAACCAACACCAAGGTCGACGAAATGCGCCAGCTTCTGGATACGGCGCAGTATGCGCCGACTCGAGCGCGCTACAAGGTATACGTGATCGACGAAGTCCACATGCTCTCGAACTCTGCGTTCAATGCGATGCTGAAAACGCTCGAGGAGCCCCCCGAACATCTCAAATTCATTCTGGCGACGACCGATCCACAGAAGATTCCGGTTACGGTTCTGAGCCGTTGCCTGCAGTTCAATCTCAAGCAGATGCCACGTGCGGCAATCGTCGCGCATCTCGCAAAGCTGCTGGAGGCCGAAGCGATTGTCTATGAGCGCGAGGCCTTGCCGCTCATCGGGCGCGCGGCAGCAGGCAGCATGCGCGATGCCCTGTCGCTGCTTGACCAAGCGATTGCGCACGGCGGCGGCCGTATTGGTGTCGAAGGCGTACGCGAGATGCTCGGCGCGATCGATGAGAGTTATCTTTTCCGCTTGCTCGATGCGGTGGCGGCGCGGGACGCGGCCGCGGCAATTGCAGTTGCCGCCGAAATGCAGGAGCGCAGCCTTTCTTTCGACCACGCACTTGCCGACCTTGGGAGCATACTAGTTCGGGTGGCGGTCGCGCAGAGCATTCCGGAGGCGCTGGAAGACGACATGCCGGAGCGCGAGCGCATCTCGGCACTCGCGGCGCGCCTGGAGGCCGAGACAGTACAACTCTACTATCAGATCGCGATGCAGGGGCACGAAGACTTGCGTTTTGCCCCAGACGAGCATTCTGGGTTTGTCATGACCGTGTTGCGTATGCTTGCGTTTCGCCCGGAAGGTGAGGATGCACCGCTTGTGGCGCTACCGGTTGCAAGAGTGGCGACTATTTCCGATGGCAAACAGGACGCACCCGCCGCGTTGTCCCGGAGGGGGGCGGCGGCGACACCTGCTGGGACCGGCGGGGAAGCGCGCATTGCGCGCGACAACGATTGGGGTGTACTCGCCTCGGAGATCCAAGTGACGGGTGCGACACGAGAATTGGTGCGCAATGCGGTGCTGCATCGCGTTCGCGAGGGTGCGTACGATTTTCGCATTCCCAAGTCGATGGCACATCTGGCCAGCTATCAGGACAAGCTGAAGAGTGCGCTCGAGCAGCACCTGGGGCGGCGCGTGACGGTGAAGGTATCGGTTGGCGATGTGCAGGGCGGGACGGTGGCGGCGCGCGAGGCGGGCGAACGCGAGGCGCGCAAGGCGGAGGCGGTACAGACTGTGCAGGCTGATAGCTTCGTACAGGATTTGGTCAACATGTTTGACGCGCGGGTTGTCGATACGTCGGTCAAGGGCACGTCGAAAGATTCATAGAATCGGAGAGAGTGATGCGAGGAAACATCGGTCAGATCATGAAGCAAGCGCAAGCGATGCAGGAGAACATGCGGCGCATGCAGGAGCAATTGGCAACAGTCGAAGTCGAGGGCCAGGCGGGGGCGGGTATGGTGAAGATCGTGATGAATTGCAAGCACGAGGTGAAGCGCGTAGTTATCGATCCGTCGCTCGTCGGAGACGACAGAGAGATGCTTGAGGACCTCGTGGCGGCAGCGTTCAACGATGCGGCGCGGCGCGTGGACTCGACGGTCAGCGAGAAGATGGGTGGGTTTACCGCTGGGTTGGGGCTGCCGCCCGGATTCAAAATGCCGTTCTAACTGCGAGGGGATTACGGCTTTGGTCACTGGGAGCGCATCTCAAGGCCGTGCTTCGGCGTCGGAGGTTCTACCGGCCGTACGCGGGCTGGAGCGGCTCATCGAGGCGTTGCGGGTCTTGCCTGGTGTAGGGCCTCGCTCAGCGCAGCGCATGGCCTATACGCTCCTGCAAAGCGAGCGCGAAGGGGCGAGCGAGCTGGCGCAGGCATTGGAAGGTGCGCTGGGGAGTCTGCAACACTGCGCACGATGCAACAATTTTACGGAACAGGAAATCTGCGCGCTTTGCGCCTCACCGCGCCGCGATAGCTCGCTCCTGTGCGTGGTGGAAATGCCGGCCGACCTCGCGGTCGTGGAGCAGACGCTTAGCTATGCGGGGATGTACTTTGTTCTGATGGGGCGGCTATCGCCGCTCGATGGGGTCGGGCCCCGCGATATCGGCTTGGACCGGCTGCTGGCGCGCGCCGGGGATCG
>JAOUFA010000562.1 GCA_029858545.1 Betaproteobacteria bacterium | reverse complement strand
ATCCCCTTCAACGACCGCGCCGTCCAACCCCAGCCGCTTGGCATCGATCCAGCGCATTTCCCACAGCTTCTGCGCCGGACGCCAGACCGCTCCCAGGCGTTTGGCGCGTTCGCGCCGATCAAGGTCGGCCCAGGCGATGCGCACCGCGACGATGTCGTCGTCGCGCCGTCTTTGCGCGCGGGCGCGCGCTCGCCACGCGACGGACTCGACGATCAGTTCGACGGTTTTGTGCCGCGTGCCGTTCGCGGCGTCATAGAGGTAGCGCACGCAGACGAGTTTCTCGCCGTAGCGCTCGGCGAGTTTGCGTGTGCCCGGTTGGCCGGGCCGCAGGGTGAGGCGTGTTTCCATCCTTGACGTGAACGCCCGCTGCGCGTGGGCGGTTGACGAGGGGTACGGGGGTGGTTGATCGATGCGCGGCGGGGACCTCGCCCCCGGGGGTGCCGCGCAGAGCGCTTCGCGGTATGCTCGCGGGATGACTGCAAAGGCACCATCCGGCAATGCCCTCGCCATACCGGATCTCGAGCGGCGGATCGCGGACGTGCTCGCGCCGCGCGGGGAGGTGCTCGAGGCGTATTTGTTCGGGTCGCGCGCGACGGGCCGCGCGCAAGCGCACAGCGACATCGACATCGCGGTATTTGTCGATGAAAGCCGGGCGGTTGACGGCGGCTACGGTTATGCGGCCGAGTTGACCACGGCACTGATGGCGGGCCTCGGCACGAACGATATCGATCTGGTGCTGCTCAACCGCGCGCCGCCCGTTCTTTATCACCGCGTAATTCGCGATGGCCGGAGGATTCTGTCGCGCGACCTATGCGCAACCTCGACGCGCGAAGGCTACGCGGTCTCGCGCTATTGCGACTACGTTCCGCAACTCGCCAAGATCGAAGCCGGTCTGCGGCGCGCGCGAGGCGAGTCGCGATGACGCGCGGCAAGATCGATCCCATCGTCGTGCGCCGGCATCTCGCCGCGCTGCGCGAAGCGCTCGCCGGAATGCGCAGGCACTCGGCATGCAGCGCACAGCAGCTCGCCGAGAACCCCGATCTGCGCTGGGCGGTCGAGCGAGGATTGCAGCTCTGCGCGCAAAACGTGCTCGATATCGCCACGCACATCACGACCGCCGCGGAACTGGATTCACCCGACTACGCGAGCACGATCGACCGTCTCACGGAACTTGGCGTGCTACCGGCCGAATTCGCGGCGCGCTTGCGCTTGATCGCGGGCTTCCGCAATGTGCTGGTGCATGGCTACCTGCGCGTCGATCTGGCGGTCGTGGAGAAGGTGTTGGCCGAAAGACTGCCCGAGCTCGAACAGTTCGCGCGGTACATAGACGCTTATTTGCAGCGCGCCTGACCGGCGCTCAGGCGACGCCCGCCTCGTGCGCCTGCCGGTCGGCGTGATACGACGACCGCACCATCGCACCCACCGCGGCGTGCTTGAAGCCCAGCGCGCGCGCTTCGCGCTCGAACATCGCAAAACCGTCGGGATCGACGTAGCGCTCGACCGGCAGGTGGCTCGCCGAGGGCGCGAGGTACTGGCCGAGGGTGAGCATGTCGACCTGGTGCGCGCGCAGGTCGCGCATCACGGCGAGGATTTCGTCGTCGGTTTCGCCCAGCCCGACCATCAGCCCCGATTTGGTGGGCAGCTCGGGGAAGCGCGCCTTGAACGATTGCAGGAGCGCGAGCGAGTGCGCGTAGTCGCCGCCGGGGCGCGCGGCGCGGTACAGGCGCGGCACGGTCTCGAGGTTGTGGTTCAGCACGTCGGGCGGCGCGGCGCCGAGCACGTCGAGCGCCAGTTCGACGCGGCCGCGGAAGTCGGGCACCAGCACTTCGATCGCGGTCGCGGGCGAGGCCGCGCGCACCGCGCGGATGCACTCGACGAAGTGCTGCGCGCCGCCGTCCTTCAGGTCGTCGCGATCGACGCTGGTGATGACGACGTACTTCAGCGCGAGCCGCGCGATGGTCTCGGCGAGGTGGCGCGGCTCGTCGGCGTCGGGGGCGAGCGGCCGGCCGTGCGCGACGTCGCAGAACGGGCAGCGCCGCGTGCAGATGTCGCCGAGGATCATGAAGGTCGCGGTGCCCTTGCCGAAGCACTCGCCGATGTTCGGGCACGAGGCTTCCTCGCACACGGTGTGGAGCTTTTGTTCGCGCAGCACCGCCTTGATCTCGTGAAAGCGCGAGCCTTCGCCGGCGGCGCGCACGCGGATCCACGCCGGCTTGGCGAGCGGC
>JAOUFA010000131.1 GCA_029858545.1 Betaproteobacteria bacterium | reverse complement strand
TGCGCGCAGTGGTCGATGCGCTGGAGGACATCAAGGGCCGCGATATCGTCGTGTTCGACACCTCGGCGCTGCCGACGCTTTTCGAGCGCGTGATCATCGCGAGCGGCGATTCGACGCGTCAGGTGCACGCGCTCGCCGATCACGTGCGAAAGAAATTGAAGGAACTCGGCGTGCAGGTCTACGGGTTCGAGGGCGGCGCCGACTCGGACTGGGTGCTGGTCGACCTGGGCGAGATCGTGGTCCACGTGATGCACCCGACGGTGCGCGGCTACTACAACCTCGAGGAGATCTGGGGCGTGAAGCGGGTGCGGATGCAGGCCGCGCCGAGCGAGGCCGCCAAGCCCGCCGCGAAGAAAAAACCGGCGAAGCGCGCGAGCGCCAAGCCGGCGGCTCGCAAGCGCGTCGCCGCGCCGCGTCCGCGCAAGGCTTCCGCGCGCAAGAGCAAAGCCCCGGCGCGCAAGCCGAAAGCGTCCCCGCACAAGGGCAAAGCGCCCGCGGCCCGGCGCAAGGCCCCGGTGAGCCAGGGCAAGTCCCCCGCGCGCAAGCGCCGGAGCGCTTGAACCAGCGTCTGCTGGTCGTCGCTGTCGCGGCGCGCCTGCCGGGCTGGGCCGAGCAGGCCTGCGCGCAGTACGTGCAGCGCATGCCGCGCGGTTTCGAGACGCGTCGCGTCACGGTGAAACCCGAGCCGCGCGATACCGGAAAGCCCCTGGCACGCGTGCTCGCCCTGGAAGCGCAACGCATCGAAGCGCAGCTTCCCGCCGCGGTGCGTCGCGTCGCGCTCGACGAACGCGGCACGGACCTCTCCAGTGCGCAATTCGCCGCGCAATTGCGCCGCTGGCTCGATGAAGGCGACCCCACCGCGATGCTGATCGGCGGTGCCGACGGCATCGATGCGGCACTGAAGAAATCCTGCGTGGCGACGATCCGGCTCTCGTCGCTGACGCTGCCGCACGCGCTCGCGCAATTGCTGCTGTGCGAGCAGCTCTACCGGGCCGCGACGCTGCTCACCGGGCATCCCTACCACCGCGAGTGACCGGGGGACGAACCGGGTCGGGCCACCGGTTCGCTTCGCCGCGCGTCCGCGCGACTACTTCTTGCCCGCCGACTGCGCCTTGTCCCAGGCGAGGTCCTTGCCGCCTTCCTTGCCCGCGACCGAGTAGAGGACCTTGGCATTGCGCGTCTTGAGAAAATCCTCGAGCGTGTCGCCGCGCATCGCCGCATAGATATGCAGATTGGACACGCCGATCACCGCGCCGAGCTTCTCCAGCATGAAGAAGATCACGCCGTAGTGGATCATCGCGCGCCAGTCGCGCCGGCGCACCAGATCGCGCTCCTGCTCGGTGAGGCGGGCTTGCGCGAAGCAGGCCTCGGGGTCCTGTTTGAACTTCTCGCGCCAGGCCGGAACGATCAGCCCGTGCAGGAACTTGTTCAGGCGGTAGGCCTTGAGGCTCGTCTGATGGGTGAAAGGATAGGTTCCGGCGAGCTTTTCGGCGCCCGCGAGCTGGTGTCCCATGTGTTCGCGGTGGCGCGCGCTGAGATCGACCGGCGTCGCCATCGCCTCGTTTTCCAGCACCAGTGTGCCGATACCGGCCATCGACGGCAGGTAGTACGAGCGATGCACCCGGCGCACGTTCGACGATAGCGCGCCGCGCATGATCAGGTACATGATCACTTCCGCCCCCTCGAGGCCGCCGAGTGTGGCGTATTCGGCCTGGGTCATTCCGGCGAGTGCTTCGGGGTCCTTCTCGATCATCTCGAGGAACTGGTGATCCCACTCGACGTTGTTGAATCCGCCGCGCTCGCCGTGCACCTGGTGCGAGAGTCCGCCGGTGGCGACCACCGCCACGTCGAGTTCGCCCGGGTAGCTCTCGATCGCGCGGCGCAGCGCCTGGCCGAGCTTGTAGCAGCGCCGCGCGGACGGAATGGGAAATTGCAGCACGCCCACCTGCAGCGGCACGATCGCGGTCGGCCAATCCGGCTGGTGCGGCAGCAGCACCGACATCGGGGAGAAGAAGCCGTGGTCGAGCGGCTTGTCCTGGAAGAACGACATGTCGAACTCGTCGGCCATCAGGCTGGTGCCGATATGCTGCGCGAGCTCGGCGTGGCCCCGGATCGGCGGCAGCGCGCGCGCTCCGCCGCCCTCGTCGGCGACCGCGTAGGAAGAGTCGATGCCGAGCGCGAACGCCGAGTAGTGATCGAAGAAGAACGAGGTGACGTGGTCGTTGAAGATATAGACCAGCGCGTCGGGCTTCTTTTCCGCGAGCCACTGCTGCACCGGTCGGAAGCTCTCGAAAATCGGCGCCCAGACGGGGTCGGCCTGCTTGTTCGTGTCGTATGCGAAGCCGATCGTCGGCGTGTGCGAGACGGCGAGACCGCCGATGATTCTTGCCATGGTTGCCTGTTCTCCAGAGGATCCCGAGATTCGACATTGTGACGCGACAGGGGAATTTGAACAAACCACCGGCCAACGCGGGCGAACCGCCGGGACCGCCCGCGCGAGGGCGCGCCCTGCGCGGCGCGCAATTTCCCACTCTGCTAGACTGGCGTCCGGTCCCCGTGCGTGGAGGCGCCCGGGGCAGCACCAGTACGTCGGAGGGGCCTTGTGCGCGACTGCCGGGGTTCCGCGCTGGGGGGGCGTGCTCGTGGAATATGCCGTCGCGTTGACAGACAAACAAATAATCGCGCATCACATTCCGATTGCAGGCACAGGCACTGCCCATGATCACCAATCAGACACGCTCCATTTATCTCGCCTCGCGTTCGCCACGGCGGCGTGATCTGCTCAGTCAGATCGGCGTGCGTTTTCAGATGCTGCTGTTTCGCTCGCAGCCCGAGGCGCACGTCGACGTGAACGAGGACGTGCTGCCCGATGAGGTCCCCGCGGCCTATGTCGAGCGGCTCGCGCGAGCCAAGGCGGAACTGGGCTGGCAGCGCATCGTGCAACGCAATCTGCCGCGCTACCCGGTGCTCGGCGCCGATACCACCGTCGCCGTCGGCGGACGGATCCTGGGCAAGCCCGCCAGTCGCGGCGAGGCCGCCGAGATGCTCGCGGCGCTCTCGGGTCGCAAGCACGAGGTGCTCACCGCGATCGCGCTGAAGTCGGAAGAACGCATCGAATGTCGGGTCTCGCGCACCGAGGTCGAGTTCCGCACCGTGGCGGGCGACGAGATTCGCGAGTACGTTGCCACCGGCGAGGCCGACGACAAGGCGGGCGGTTATGCGATCCAGGGCCGCGCTGCGCAGTTCGTGATCGCGTTGCATGGCAGCTACTCCGGCGTGATGGGGCTGCCGCTCTACGAAACCGCGCAGCTGCTCGAGAAGTTTTCCGCGACGCGTGAGCGACGACATTCTCATTAACGTTACGCCCCAAGAGACACGCGTCGCGATCCTCGTCTCGGGCAGCGTTCAGGAACTTCTTGTCGAGCGGACCGCCAGCCGCGGACTGGTCGGCAACATCTACATGGGTCGCGTCGCGCGCGTGCTGCCCGGCATGCAGTCGGCGTTCGTCGAGATCGGCCTGGAACGCGCGGCGTTTCTGCATGTCGCCGACATATTCGAATACGGCAAGCCGAACGGCGAGCCGGGCGTCCCGATCGAGAAGATTCTCGCGCAGGGCCAGCCGCTGCTCGTGCAGGTCATCAAGGATCCGCTCGGCAGCAAGGGCGCGCGGCTCTCGACACAGATATCGATCGCCGGACGCCTGCTCGTCTATCTGCCCCAGGACCCGCACATCGGCATCTCGCAGAAGATCGAGGACGAGGCCGAGCGTCAGTTGTTGCGCGAAAAGCTCAGACAGTTGCTGCCCGCGGACGAGCGCGGCGGATTCATCGTGCGTACTCTTGCCGAGACCGCGCGCGACGACGAGTTGAGCACCGATATCGACTATCTGCGCAATCTGTGGCACGACATACGCGAGCGTTCTCTCGGTGCGAAGCCGCCGCAACTGCTGCACCAGGACCTGCTCCTCGCGCAGCGCGTGCTGCGCGATATGGTGACCCCGGACACGCAATCGGTGCTGGTCGATTCGCGCGAGACCTTCCAGAAGCTCACCGCCTTCGCGGAGCGCTACATGCCGGCGGTGCACGGCAGAATCGAGCACTATACCGGCGAGCGGCCGCTCTTTGACCTGCACGGCGTCGAGGATGAAATCGAGAAAGCGCTCTCGCGCCGCGTGGACCTCAAGTCCGGCGGCTACCTGATCATCGACCAGACCGAGGCGCTCACCACCATCGACGTCAACACCGGCGGCTTTGTCGGCAGCCGGAACTTCGACGACACCATATTCAAGACCAATCTCGAGGCCGCGCAGGCGATCGCCCGTCATCTGCGGCTGCGCAATCTCGGCGGGATCATCATTCTCGATTTCATCGACATGGAGAATGCGGAACACCGCGAGGCCGTGCTCGAGGAACTGCGCCGCGCGTTGTCGCGCGACCGTACCCGCATGACGCTGAACGGCTTCACGCAGCTGGGGCTGGTCGAAATGACGCGCAAGCGCACGCGCGAGTCGCTCGCGCACGTGCTGTGCGAGTCCTGCCCGACCTGCGGCGGGCGCGGCGAAGTGAAGACCGCGCGCACCGTATGCTACGAGATCCTGCGCGAAATTCTGCGCGAGGCGAAGGCCTTCAACGCGCGCGAGTACCGCGTGCTCGCGTCGCGCCAGGTGATCGAGCTGTTCCAGGAGGAGGAGTCGTCCTCGCTCGCGATGCTGTCGGACTTCATCGGCAAGCCGGTTTCGGTGCAGGTGGAGACCGATTATGCGCAGGAGCAGTTCGATATCGTGCTGATGTGATGGACGACGGGGATCTGTGCTACGCCGACGCGGCGCGGCTGGCGCGGCTGGTTCGCAGGCGGGAAGTTTCGGCAGTCGAACTGTTGCGGGCGTTCATCGCCCAGATCGAGCGCGTCAATCCGAAGGTCAACGCGATCGTCACCTTCCTGCCCGAGGAGGCGCTGAAGGAGGCGAAGAAGCTCGATCGCGCGCTTGCGCGTCCGCGCACGACAAACCCGGCCCCGCTCGCCGGGCTGCCGATCGCCTACAAGGACATGATCGCGACGAAGGGGATACGCACGACCTACGGCTCGCCGATCTATCGCGATCACGTTCCCGCCGAGGACCACCTGATCGTCGAACGCCTCAAGGCGGCGGGTGTGATCACGCTCGGCAAGACCAACACGCCGGAGTTCGCCGCCGGCAGCCAGACCTTCAACAAGGTGTTCGGCGCGACGCTCAATCCCTACGACCTGACCAAGACCTGCGGCGGGTCATCGGGCGGCGCCGCGGTCGCGGTCGCCTGCGGCATGCTGCCCTTCGCCGACGGCTCCGACCTGGGTGCGTCGCTGCGCAATCCGGGAAGTTTCTGCAACGTGGTCGGCTTTCGTCCGACGCCGCACCGCGTACCGTACTACCCCGCGGACGACGCCTGGCAGTCGCTCTCGGTGATCGGCCCGCTCGCGCGCAGCGTGGCCGACGCCGCGCTGCTGCTCTCGGCGATGGCCGGGCCCGATGCCCGCTCGCCGGGTTCGATCGCCGAACCGGGAACGACGTTCGCGAAGCCGCTCTCGCGCGACTTGCGCGGTGTGCGCGTCGCCTGGAGCCGCGCGCTCGGCGGATTGCCGGTCGATTCGCGCGTTACCGCGGTGCTCGAAGCGCGCAGGAAGGTGTTCGGCGAACTCGGCTGCATCGTCGAGGAAGCCGAGCCCGACCTTTCGGGGGCGGATGAAGCCTTCCACGTGCTGCGCGCGGTGGGTTTCGTGCAGAAATACGGCGAGTTGCTGAAAACGCGCCGCGCCGAGATGAAGGACACGGTGGTGTGGAACATCGAAGAGGGACTGAAACTCACCGGCGCGCAGGTCGCGCGCGCGATGCAGCTGCGCTCGCGCGTGTACCAGCGGATGCGCGAATTCATGACGCGCTACGAATTCCTGCTGCTGCCGGTGAACCAGGTGCCGCCTTTTGCGGTGACCCAGCCGTACGTCACCGAGATCAACGGCTGCAAGCTCGACAACTACATCGACTGGATGAAGACCTGCTACGAGATCACCATCACCAGCCACCCGGCGATCTCGGTGCCGGCCGGGTTCACCGACGATGATCCACCGCTGCCAGTGGGACTGCAGATCGTCGGGCGCTATCGCGACGACTTCGGCGTGTTGCAGCTCGCGCAGGCGTTCGAACGGGCGACCCGGGTCGGCAGGCGCCGGCCGCCGGGTGCCGCCTGACGCAGCACCACGACGCCTGCGCGCGACGCATGAGAGGGCGCGGCACGCAGAATTCATGCTTTTTGACATCTGGCGGCGGCCGGCGACAGGCAATTCTTCCTCGACAGCCGGGCGATGGCCACTAGACTTCGGGGACGCACCTAAGAGAACCAATAGAGCCAAGCCGGCACGAGCTACGGCGGGCCGCCTCGCAAAAGAAGAAGAAGGAGAAAACGTGACTATCCGGCATGTTCTTTGGTACCCGTTTCTGGCGATTTTTCTCGCCGGCTGCGCTCAACCGCTACCCCAATATCGGGTCCACCATAGTTTTATCGAATCGCCTCAGACCAGGGCTCCGAGGAAGGTCCTGGTGCTGCCCGTCGACGTGGTGATCAAGGAGGTGACCGCGGGCGGGGTGGCGGAGGAAGTGCCGGACTGGTCGCGCAAGGGCTCGGCCAACGTGCTCGCCGCGCTCACCAAGCAATTACGCAGCGGCGGCACGAATCGCGCAAAGCTGCAGCTGCTCGATACGCCGAAACTTCCGGAGGCCGACACGAAAGCCATCCAGCAGCATCTCGCGCTCTATCGCCGCGTCGCGGCGACGGTCTTCAGCGTGACCTACGGCGAAAGGGCCTGGCCGCAGAAGATCTACAGGTTCGACTACACGCTCGGCAACGGCTTGAAGTCGGTGGCGGGACGAACCGGCGCGGATTCAGCGATTCTCCTGATGGGCGAGGATTCCGTTTCGACGGCGGGGCGCAAGCTCGCCGCGTTATTCCTGGATTCGGTGTCGTACGGCCACTCCTACCTGACCGCCGCGATCGTGAATCTGAACACCGGCGACATCCTGTGGTTCAACTACGCGTACCAATACAAGAGCGCCGATCTCCGGGAACCGGATGACGCGGCCAAGCTGGTGGCGCAACTCTTCGAGGAGTATCCCGGGGTGGAGCAGTACAAAGCCGGAAGCGAACGGTACAAGGACCTGATCGAGCGCTACAAGGCCGACGGCGAAGAAAGCCGGGATCCGGGAGTGGCCCGAAAATGAAGAACCTGATCGCCGCTTTGCTGGGCGTTGCCGTCCTGGGCGGCTGCGCGACGACCGATGTCGAGCCGATGAAATCGGGCGGCGACGTGCGCGGGCTCACTGAAGCGGAGCAGCGCGTCTGGGCCGAGGCCGACAAATCCGATGCCGCGATGCAAAACGCCGGCATGACGTACGAAAATGCCGCGGTGACGAAGTATCTGCAGGAGGTCATGGACCGGCTGCATCCCGAATTCCGGGGGACGATCAAAGTGCGGGTCGCCAAGGACCCGCAACTCAACGCGTTCGCGCTGCCCAACGGAAGCATCTATTTCAATCTCGGGCTGCTTGCCCGGCTCGACAACGAGGCCGAGCTGGCGACGGTGCTTGCGCACGAGGGCGCGCACTTCATCCTCAAGCACGGTTTCCGGCAGCGCAACAACGTGAAGAATTCCGCCGCGGCGTCGCTATTCGTCGGCGACACGCTCGCCATGTCCTCGATAAGCGGCTATTCGCGCGATCTCGAACGCGAGGCGGATCTCGTCGGCTACCGGCGGCTGACCAAGGTCGGCTACGACACGCGCGAATCGGTCAAGGTGTTCCGGCATCTTGCGCGGGAAGCGGAGGCGCTGGGCGACAAGGGAGATTTCTTCTATTCCTCGCATCCCAAGCTCGAGGAGCGCATCGAGGTGTACGAGGACCTGAACAAATCGAAGAAACCGGGTGGATCGGTCGGCAAGCAGGAATACGTGCGGCAGATCGGACCCCTGCGTCTCGCCTGCCTCGAAAGCGATCTGTCGATGGATCGTTACAAGAGCGTAATGCTGGCGCTCGGCGACAAGGCGCGGCTTGCCGATTACCCGCCGCAGGCGCGCTTTTATCTCGCCGAAGCCTACCTGCGGCGTGGCGATAAGGGCGATGAGCAGCACGCCTTCGACGCCTATCATGCGGCCCTGAAAGCGGCACCGGGGTTCGCACCGACCTACCGCGCCCTGGGGATCCATCACATGAAGAAGAAGGACTACTCCAGGGCGGAAGCGTACTTCGCCCGCTACCTGCAGCTCGCGCCCAACGCGCCGGACCGCGACTACGTGAAGAACTACCGAACACTTGCGAAACATGGGGGATCGAAATGATGCAACGTCCGGGTATCCGCAGTACCGCGGTCGCCGCGCTGCTCGCGCTCACGCTGGCGGGCTGTGTCGCGCCCCCGTGGCAATTGACCGACAAGGGCGGGTATACCGCCGAGAACGCGGCCTTCAAGGTATCGCTGCCGACCGGCTGGATGTGGGCCAAGTATTTGAACGCCGGCTACTACGTTCCGCGCGCCGAACGAGGGCAGTGGCTCGCGGTCGATCGAGTCACGCTGACCCGCGACGGATTCGGCCTGGAAGACATCGACCTGGTCCGCTTCGATCTGAAGGATGCGTTTCCACACCTGCAAAAGCCGTTCGCGGGCAACATGCTGCCCTCCGAGGCCGCGGACCTGCTGATCGCCGATCTCAAGAAGGCCGGTCTGGAGTCGCTGACCGTGCTCGGCAACGAGCCGGCTACGATCGCGGGCAAGCCGGGGTTCAAACTGCACGTCGCCTACAAGAATGGGCGTGGACTGAGCACCGAACGGCTGATGTACGGCTTCGGCCACAAGTCCGGCTTCTACGTATTGAGCTACGAAGCGCCCGGCCTGTACTACTTTCCTACGTACAAGAATGCCTTTCTCGGCGTGCTGAATTCGTTCCGCCTGAAGGGTTGATACCGGGCCGGCCGGCGCGGTCTATGTCGCCTTCGCCACGCGACCGAGCATGTAGAACTCGTCGTTCGGCCGCATGCTGGTGAGGTTGGCCATGCGGTTGGAGAGCGCGAAAAAACCTGCGATCGCGCCGATGTCCCAGATATCCTCGTCGGAAAATCCCTGCGCGCGCAGCGCCGCGAAATCCGCGTCGTCGATCCTGCCCGAAT
>JAOUFA010000561.1 GCA_029858545.1 Betaproteobacteria bacterium | reverse complement strand
CTGTCAAAGTCCTGAAAGGGGCGATGGCCGAACTGAGGAAGCCGGTTGGCTAGCGTCCTTTCAAGGACATGTGCAGTCCAGGCAGGAAAGATATCACCTGAAAATTCACAGGTCAGGTCTTGCTGTTCATTCAATCCGGCCAGGCTTGATTTTCGACTGCAGACGTTGACCGCCGCGTGCGCGTTTGCCGAAATAGCCGTGCAGCACATCTCCCGACAATTTGACGGCCTGATCTTTTGCGCCGATCTTGCCGAATATATTCAATTCGGGTTGATTGATGACGCAGGCAGCGGACAGCTCGTCCTTTTCGCCCAAGCCCATCAGGATCACGCCCTTGCCGCCGCCGGGCAGATGTTTCATTTCGCTAAAATGGAACAGCAGCAGCTTGCCTTCCCTGGATGCGGCAGCGACCAGTGAATGCTCTGTTTGCGTGTAGGGGACAGGGCTCAGGATGGCTTCTTTGTCCACGGTGATGAATTGCTTGCCCGCCTTGGTGCGGCCGACCATGTCGCCCAGGGTGCAGGTGAATCCGTAACCTGCGGAGGTCGCAATCAACACTTGCTGGTCAGTTTTGCCGCACAGCGCGTGTGCGATCTTCGCGCCGGGCGCGAGCTCAATGAAGGTGGCAAGCGGAGTGCCGTCGCCGCGTCCCGAGGGCAGCTGGGCGACAGGGATGCTGCACACGCGGCCATTGTCGCAGATCACGATGCAGTGGTCGGTGGTGCGACACTCGTATCTGCCCAGCAGGCTGTCCCCTTCCTTGAAAGTCAGGTTGGAAAGATCCAGTCCGTGGCCCTGGCGCGTGCGCACCCAGTGTTTGGCGGAGATGATCACGGTCACCGGCTCGTCGAGCACCGGCACGGCCAGCGTGGATCTTTCCTCTTCCTTGATCAGCGTGCGGCGTGCGTCGCCGTAGGTCTCGGCATCGGCCTCGATTTCAACCGCAACCAGCTCGCGCAGCGCGCCTTCGTTGTCCAGCAGGCGTTTCAATTCCTTGCGTTCTTTTTCCAGCGCCTTGATTTCCTTCTCGATGCGTATGCCTTCCATCTTGGCCAGCTGGCGCAAACGGATTTCCAGTATGTCTTCGGCCTGCCGTTCCGAGAGCTTGAAACGTGCAATCAGCGCGGCCTTGGGATCGTCCGATTCGCGGATCAGCGCGATCACCTCGTCGAGATTGAGGAACACCACCATGCGGCCTTCGAGGATGTGCAGGCGATCATTGACCTGACCCAGGCGGAATTCGCAGCGGCGGCGCACCGTGTGCAGGCGGAACTCCACCCATTCGCGGATGATCCTGGACAGAGGCTTTTGTTGCGGGCGGCCGTCCAATCCTATCATCGTCAGGTTGACCGGCACTGAAGATTCCAGGCTGGTGTGGGCGAGCAGAACGTTCATCAGCTCGTCATGGGTCTGGCGCGATGATTTGGGCTGGAACACCAGGCGTATCGCCTGCGACTTGTCGGACTCGTCCGCCACCGCGTCCAGCACCGACAGCAGCAGTTGCTTGCTCTGCACCTGGTCCTGGGTCAGGCTCTTCTTGTTGGCTTTGACCTTGGGGTTGGTCAGCTCACCGATCTCTTCCAGCACCTTGCGCGCCGACACGCCGTGCGGCAGTTCATGCACAACCACCTGCCACTGGCCGCGTGCCAGCTCCTCGACGGTCCAGCGCGCACGCATCTTCAACGAGCCGCGCCCACTCAGGTAACAGTCGCGGATGTCACGCGACGACGAGATGATCTGTCCGCCGCCGGGAAAGTCCGGCCCGCGTATCGAGGAGAGCAGGGCCTTGTCGCCGAGTTCGGGATCGCGCACCAGTTGCACGGCGGCCTTCGCGACCTCGCGCAGGTTGTGTGACGGTATCTCTGTCGCCATGCCGACCGCGATGCCCGATGCGCCGTTGAGCAGCACCATGGGCAGGCGTGCCGGGAGCATCGCGGGTTCCTTGAATGCGCCGTCGTAATTGGGCACGAAGTCCACCGTGCCCATGTCGATCTCGGACAGCAGCAGTTCTGCCAGCGGCGTCAGGCGCGCCTCGGTGTAGCGCATCGCCGCCGCGTTGTCGCCGTCGCGCGTGCCGAAGTTTCCCTGCCCGTCCACCAGTGGATAGCGCAGCGAGAAATCCTGTGCCAGCCGCACCATCGCCTCGTAGGCGGAAGCGTCGCCGTGCGGATGATATTTACCCAGCACATCGCCGACCACGCGCGCCGACTTGACGTGCTTGTTTCCGTG
>JAOUFA010000560.1 GCA_029858545.1 Betaproteobacteria bacterium | reverse complement strand
CAGGATAAGAACCTTGGTCTCGGGATAGCGGCTGTGGATTTCCCGCAACGTCTCGAGACCGCTGAACCCCGGCAATGAAAGATCCAGCAAAACCAGATCTGGTTTCAGCTTGCCCACGAGCGAGACGGCCGCGCGACCGTCGTCGGCCTCGCCCAGGACCTCGAACGAATCATCTTCCGAGATCAGCGCCCTGACGCCGTCCCTCAGAATGCGATGATCCTCGACAAGGACAATTCCGTATTTACGCATGCAATTCCAGCTCGTCGCGATGATCGCGCGTTCCCTGCCATTCCTGGTCTGGCCAGCCAGTGCCAGCCCACAAGGCCGGGCGGTCCGTTGTCACGAGACTGCAAAGGTCACCCGCGGCGAAACACAAAGAGGCGCACTCTCCGGCGCCGGTCCGCTAGCGTCGTCTGCTCAACGGGAACAATAGCGTGAAATCACCCGCAACCATCTCCCCTTGGATCTCGTACTCCCCACCCGGTAGTAAACCATATTGGCGGGCCATAGTCACCCTGGTTTTGCGAGGAGGGTGGTAATGACCCTGTGGCGAGCGGCGCGCACGCGGGCGTGCGTAATGGCAATTCGGGTGTGCGCAGTAGAAATATGGGGCATTTGCTCTACATACGAGACGAAACCGCGACAATATTGTGGGTTCTGGCCGTGCGGCGGTATCTTGCAGACTGGTACGCGCATCGCCCTGAGACCAGTAATGCCCTGAGAAAAGAAACGCCTGGGACATACAACGCTGAAAAATCATGCCAGGACCGATCTCCGCCATTCGCCTTGAGTTCGCCGACCGGTCGCAGGGGCGGGTGGCGGTTCTTGCCCGGGCGGTCGCCCTGGAAATGGGGCTGCGGGAACAGCAGGTCGTGGCGACCTACGCGGCGGCCAAGGTGCATGACATCGGCGAACTGGCGCTGCCGGCGTCGCTGTTTCTCAAGCCCGGCACGCTGACCGTTGGCGAGTACGACCTGATCCGCGGTCATTGTCAGATCGGCTACGACATGGTCAAGGACATCGACTGCCCGTGGCCATTCGCCGATGCCGTGTTGCAGCATCACGAAAGGCTGGATGGGTCCGGCTATCCGCGCGGGTTGAGCGGCGCGGAAATCTGCCTCGGCGCGCGCGTGGTCGGGGTCTGTGACGTGGTATCGGCGATCACCCTCGGCGGGCCGCATCGCAAGAGCCGCGACATGGATTTTGCTCTCCAGGAGGTACGGGCGCTTCGTGGCACGCTGCTGGATGGCGATGTCGTCGATGCATGCGTGCGGGTTGCCGGTGCCAGCGATTTTGACTGGACCACGCCGGATCTACACACTCCCCCGTCCTTTGGCGAATGGCTCGAACAGTTGGCGCGCAAGGTTGCGGGGCAGCAGGCGCGTCCGCACTCGCCTGGACACGGGCGCTCCATTCACTGAATTCAACAAGCTATCGCATACTTTCGGCGTGAGCCCGGCATCGGGAACTCGCCTCGTTCGGGTATTTCCGCTCGCACCGATCTACTCTGTTTAACCCACATCTCCTACGCCCTCTATCCCACCCCTGTCCGAGGCATTTGACCCACCGAATGGGGGAATTGCACCACCTGCGCGGGATGGTCGCTTCGTGTAAAAGTAAACAAATCGTTAATGGGCTTGCCTGACGTTAACGTCGGCAGTGCCGGATGGTGCAAAGCGGGCCTTCGATGTGTGGGTGGCGGTTTGGCTGGCACGTCGGGGCCCTGAACATGGATAGCGAGGACCGGGAGATGAATACCCTTCTTTTCTCCAAGCGGCGTTTGGTGACCGTTCTGGTCGCAATTGGCGTTTTCCTGTGTGCCGCGGAGACGCGCGCGGCAACCACCGTTACCGTCCTTGGCCATAATCGGGATGGAAACGAGGTTCCTGTGAGCCCGCCCGTTCCGGTGGACGGGTATCGGTGGGTGCTTCAGGAAGACACGACCTACAACGTCGTGCCGGGGGTCCCGGTCGCTCCGGCCCAGGCACCGCAGCTGTCGGGCCGCTTCCATGTCAGCAATCTGCCGGTGATCGCAGAGGGCACGTCAACTCCGGCGGATCTGGCGGCGCTCGACGCAGCGCGCGATCCAGCCAAACGCTATTACCTGTCGGTCCTGCCCTTTACCGGCTTTGCCATGGGCGGTGCCGCGATCCCGGCGGGAGTGGACGCGAACGTCACGATCGACGTCAACGTATTCCCGATCCCGACCGCGCAGATCAGCGTCTTCGCAT
>JAOUFA010000130.1 GCA_029858545.1 Betaproteobacteria bacterium | reverse complement strand
TTTTCTCGTGTTCTCGGCGCAAACCCTCGAAGTCGCCCGCCGCCGCGGTGAACACGCGCTGCTGCGCGTGCTCGGGCTCGAGCGGCGTGGCGTGCTGCGCCTGGTGCTCGTCGAGGCGGGCGCGCTCGGCGCGGCGGGCGGCGTGCTCGGCGTCGCGCTCGGCCATCTGTTCGCGGGGCTCGCGCTGCGCTACGCGGGCGGCGACCTGGGCGCCGGAATGTTCCGCGGGATCGCACCGCAGATTGCCTTCGAGCCGGCGGTCGCGGCGCTCTATGTCGCGATCGGAATCGGTGTTGCGCTCGTCGGCGCGGCGCTGCCGGCGCGCGAGGCGGCGGCGACGCCGGCCGCACGCGCCCTCAAAGCGGGCGATACGCAGCGCCTGTTCGAATCCGCCGCCTCGCCCTGGCCCGGGGTCGCGCTGCTCGGGCTGGGTGCGGTGCTGACCTTGCCCGGACCGGTGGACGGGGTAGCGCTGTTCGGCTATCTGGCGATCGCCTGCGTGCTGCTCGGCTCGATCGCGCTGATGCCCTGGCTGGTGCGCGGGCTGCTCGAGCGCCTGCCGCTGCCGCGCTCGGCGGTGGGGATCCTCGCGCTCGAGCAATTGCGCGGCGCGCCCGGCCAGGCGATGGTGAGCCTCGCCGCGATCGTCGCGAGCTTCTCGCTGATGGTCGCGATGGCGATCATGGTCGCGTCGTTTCGCGAGTCGGTGGCCGATTGGCTCGATGCGGTGTTGCCCGCCGATCTCTATTTCCGCAGTTCGCATGCGGGCGAGACCGCGTATCTCGAGCCCGGTTTCGTGCGGGCGCTGCATGCGCTGCCCGAGGTGGCGCGGGTCGATTTTCTGCGCAGTGGCCGGTTGATCCTCGATGCGGCGCATCCCGCGGTGTCGCTCATCGCGCGCGACCTGCCGCTGGGCGACGCGAGCCGCGTGTTTCCGATCGTCGGCGAGCGCTACGCGCGGCGCGCGGACGATCCGCCGCCGGTGTGGGTGAGCGAGGCGATGCGCGAACTCTACGGCTACCAGCCGGGCCGGCGCGTCGAGGTGCCGCTCGCCGGCGCACGGCGCGCCTTCGTCGTCGCCGGCGTGTGGCGCGACTATGCCCGCCAGCACGGCGCGTTGCTCATCGATCGCGCCGACTACATCGCGCTCACCGGCGACACGCGGGTCAACGACGGCTCGCTGTGGCTCGTCCCCGGCGCGAGTCTCGCGCGCACGATGGATCGGCTGCGCGGCCTGCCCGGCGGGGAGTATCTCGAAATCGCCTCCCCGGGCGAGATCCGCGGGCATTCGCTCGCGATCTTCGACCGCAGCTTCGCGGTCACCTATGCGATCGAGGCGGTGGCGGTGCTGGTCGGCCTGTTCGGCCTGTCCTCGAGCCTTGGTGCGATCGTGCTCGCGCGGCGGCGCGAGTTCGGTGTGTTGCGCCATCTGGGCATGACGCGCGCGCGAATCGGCGCGATGCTTGCCGCCGAGGGCAGCCTGCTCGCCGCGCTCGGCGCCGCGGCGGGGCTGGCGACCGGCGCGGCGATCAGCCTGATCCTCATCGAAGTGGTCGACCGCCAGTCGTTCAACTGGAGCATGGACCTGCATGTTCCGTGGGCGACGCTCGCTGCGCTGACCGCGGTGCTGGTGCTGCTCGCCGCGCTCACCGCCTGGCTTTCCGGGCGTGAGGCGATGGGCGCGGGCCCGGTGCGTGCGGTACGCGAGGACTGGTGAAGGCGCGCGCATGAACCGGCGTCGGGTCATCGCACTGCTCGCCGCGCTGGCCGCGCCGGGCGGAGCGCGTCGCGCGCGCGCGGCCGCGGCGCGCGACGGCGAAGTCGTTCCCGGTCGCCCGCTGCGCTTTCCGCGCGATCACGGCGCGCATCCGGGGTACCGCATCGAGTGGTGGTATGTCACCGGCTGGCTCGATGCGCAGGACGATGCCGGGCCGCTCGGCTTCCAGATCACCTTCTTCCGGGCACGCGCGGGCGGGGATTACGCCAATCCGAGCCGCTTCGCGCTCAGGCAGATCCTGTTCGCGCACGCGGCGCTCGCCGATCCGCGCGTGGGCAGGCTGCTGCACGACGGGCGCGCCGCGCGCGACGCGCTGGGCCTCGCCGGTGCCGCCGAGGAAGGCTGCGACGCGTGGATCGACGACTGGCGCCTTGCGCAGACCGCGCGCGGCTATCGCGGCCGGATCGCGGCGCGCGAATTCAGCCTGGCGCTCGACTTCGCCGCCGCCGACGGCGTTCTGCTGCACGGCGCGGGCGGCGTGAGCCGCAAGGGCGCGCGGGCGCACGAAGCGAGCTACTACTACAGCCGGCCGCAGATGGCGGTGCAGGGCGAGATCGAACAAACGGGCCGGCGCCGCGCGGTGCGCGGCAGCGCCTGGCTCGACCACGAGTGGTCGAGCAGCTATCTGCCGCCCGAGGCGGTGGGCTGGGACTGGCTTGGCATCAATCTCTCGAACGGCGGCGCGCTGATGCTGTTTCGCATGCGCAGCAGTTCGGGCGGCACGCACTATGCGGGCGGCACGCTCAGCGCGTCCGACGGACGCGTGCGGCGCTTCGCCCCGCGCGAGATCGACTTCGAGCCGCTGCGCCGCTGGCGTTCGCCGCGCAGCGGCGTCGAGTATCCGGTCGCGCTGCGTGTCGCCGCGGCGGGCCGGGAGTGGCGCATCGAGCCGCTGATGGACGATCAGGAACTCGACGCGCGCGCGAGCACCGGCACGATCTACTGGGAGGGGGCGGTGCGCGTGTATCAGGGCCAAGGCGCGAGCGAAGTCGGGCGCGGCTATCTGGAACTCACCGGGTACTGGCGGCCGCTGAAACTGTAGGAACGGCTTGCTCGGTCTCGCCGATTTTGAGTCCTGCAAACAGCGGCGACCCTGAGGGCAGGCGCAGTGTCGAGCGGCCGGCCGCGCGGGTTTGGACGCCCTCGGGGTCTCCGGTTTTCGCGTGGTGGCAAAGAACGCAACCACGTGAAAGCCGGAGATCGGGAAAAAGACAGCAGCAAACCGCGCAGCGGGGCGGCGCCCGGCATGCGCCATGGGTCCGAGGCTCCGTTTGTCCGCATCCGCCGAAATGCTATCCTCGCCCCCCTCATGCCCCATGTCACCGCCGCCGGACGCCGGCTCGAATACGAAACGATGGACGGCGAGCCCGGCAAGCCGGTGCTGGTGTTCCTCCACGAGGGCCTGGGCTCGATCAGGCAGTGGCGCGATTTTCCCGCGCGGCTCGCGCGGGAGAGCGGTTGTCCGGCATTGCTCTACAACCGCTACGGCTACGGCGATTCGGAGCGGCTCGCCGAGCCGCGGCGCGGGGTGCGCTTCATGCACGACGAAGCGCTCGAAGCGCTGCCGGCACTGCTCGCCGCGCTCGCCATCGAGGCGCCGATTCTCGTCGGACATTCCGACGGCGCATCGATCGCATTGATTCATGCCGGCGCGGGGCACGCGGTACGCGGTCTGGCGGTGATGGCACCGCACGTCTTTGTCGAGGACCTCAGCCTTCGCAGCATCGAGGAGGCGAAGCGCCAGTTCGAGACCGCCGATCTCGCGGCGCGGCTGGGCAAGTACCACCGCGACGCGAAAAAGACCTTCTATCTGTGGAACGACGTCTGGCTCGATCCCGAATTCAGGTCCTGGAACATCGAGGAATATCTTCCCGGAATCCGCTGTCCGGTAATGGCGATGCAGGGACGCGACGATCCCTATGGGACGATGGCGCAGCTTGACGCCGTGGCACGACAGGTCAGGGGAGCCTGCGAGCGGGTGGAACTGGAAGCCTGCGGCCACAGCCCGTTTCGCGATCAGCCCGAGGCGAGTGCCACAGCGCTGCTGCGCTTTATTCGGTCGGTCGCCGGCCCGCGGTCTTCGTGATTCGCCTGTCTGTCGCGGGACGGCGACGGCGGGATGTCGTCGTCATGTTCTAATGCGCCGGCACCGCGGGTGCGTGATCGAGGATGACACGCATCCCGGTTGGCGCGACGGCCCAAGATTTGTCAAAGTTTACAATTTCAAGCCTTTCTGCCTATTGTGGATATTGCCATGTCGCTAGTATCTGTCGTAATGCGCGCTCGATCCTCGCCGGTAGGCGCAGCGACACGGAGCCATGAATCCCAGCATCCTATGCGCAAGGCCGTCGCAGTCATCAGCATCGTGGCCGGGGCATTTCTTGTTCTCGGTGCTTCGGCGGCGCGCGCCCAGCAGGCTGCGCAGACGCCCAAGTTCGACATCTCCGGATTTCGCGTCGAGGGCAACACCGTATTGCCGAAAGATGAAGTGGACCAGGCGTTGCAGCCGCAGGTCGGCAAGGGACGTGATTTTGCGGATGTTCAGCGTGCGCTCGAGGCCCTGCAGGCGGCCTACCAGCGGCGCGGCTATGGCGGGGTCTATGTCTATCTTCCCGAGCAGCGGCTCCAGGGCGGGGCGGTCGTGCTGAAGGTGATCGAGGCGCGTCTGGACAAGATCACGGTGACCGGCAACCGTCACTTCAGCGAGGCGAGCGTGCGCCGCGCGCTGCCCGATCTGAAGCCGGGCACGGTACCCAACATGGTCGATATCGCCGAGAACAGTCGCGCGGCCAACGAGAACCCCGCGCGGCAGTTGCGCGTGGTGCTCAAACCGTCCCCGACCGAGGGCAGGATCGATGCGGCGGTCGAGGTGGCGGATCACAACCCGTTCAAGCCCTTTGTCAGCCTGGACAACACCGGCACGCCGAGCACCGGCCGCGCGCGCCTGGGCTTCGGCCTGCAGTATGCCAACCTGTGGCAGCGCGATCACGTCGCGACGCTGCAGTACATCACCTCGCCCACCGAGCGCGACAAGGTGAAGGTCTACAGCCTGGGCTACCGCTTCGCGATCCCGAGCTGGGGCGACAGCGTGGACCTTTACGCGGGCTACTCGGACGTGAGCGCCGCGCAGACGCAGACGCCCGCCGGGCCGCTGTCGATATCCGGCAAGGGTACGCTTGCCGGGGCGCGCTACAACCTGATCCTGCGCCGCAGAGGCGAATACGAGCAGCGCGTGCTGTTCGGCGCCGACTATCGCCGGTTCGACAACCAGTGCTCGCTCGGTGTCTTCGGCGCCGCGGGTTGCGTTTCCACGGGCGGCAATCCGGGTGCCGATGTGCAGACGCGCCCGGTGAGCCTCGGCTACAGCGGCCAGTTGATCCAGGCGACGCGCCAGGCCGGGTTCAATCTTTCCGTCGCCCGCAACATGCCGGGCGGCAGCGGCGGCGAGCAGGCCGATTTTGCCGCGGTGCGCGCGGCGGCAAAGGCCGACTACCAGCTGCTGCGCTACGGCGCGAATGCGAGCAGCCAGGTGTTCGGCGGGGCCTGGACCCTGCGCGCCAATTACCAGGGCCAGCATACGAGCGATGCGCTGCTGCCGGCCGAGCAATTCGGCGTGGTGGGGTTCAGCGCCGTGCGCGGGTTTCTCGAACGCGAGGTCGCGGGCGACAGGGGGATGTTCGGCAACCTCGAGTTGTACAGCCCCGATGTCGGGAGTTCGCGCGGCGCGAAGGCCCTCAGCGCGCGAATTCTCGCTTTTGTCGATGGCGGGGCGGCGTGGATCAACCAGCCGGTGTTGGGGCAATGGGAGCGCGACGGCGTGGCGAGCTGGGGTCTGGGGATGCGGGCCTCATACGGCCGCAACCTGAGTCTGCGGCTCGACGCGGCGAGCGTGCTGCGGCCGGGCGGCAGCCGGGCGCGCGGCGACAAGATGGCGCATGCCGGCATGGTGGCGAGTTTCTAGGAACGAGGATGCGCGCCCGTCGTGGGGTGCGAGTCGGAGGGTGTATGCAACAGCGAACGAGAACACCGAGTGGTTTCATGAGAGCAGGGGCGATGCTCGCCGCGCTGGCGAGCGGCGCGATGCTGCTCACCCCGCTCGCCGCCTACGCCAATCCCAATGCCCCGACGGTGGTCTCGGGCAGCGCGAGCTTTAATAGCGCGGGCTCGACCCTCACCGTGACGAACAGCGCGGGAGCGATCATCAACTGGCAGGGCTTTTCGATCGGGGCCTCCGAGACGACGCAATTCGTGCAGCCTTCCGTGACGAGCGCCGTGCTCAACCGCGTCACCGGGCCCGACGGCTCGCAAATACTCGGCACGCTGCAATCCAACGGCCAGGTGTTCCTCATCAACCCGGCGGGCGTGTTCTTCGGCGCCGGGGCGCGGGTCGATGTCGCCGGGCTGGTCGCCTCGACGCTGAATCTGTCGGACCAGGATTTTCTCGCCGGCAAACTCAATTTCTCCGCCGCGGCGAATTCGGGCGCGGTGGTCAACCAGGGCGCGATCGCCACGCCGCTCGGCGGCAGCGTGCTGCTGATCGGAACCTCGATCGAGAACAGCGGCGTCATCACCGCGCCGGGCGGCAATGTCGTTCTTGCCGCGGGGCGCAGCGTGCTGCTCGGCGATACCGCGGCGCCGAACGTGCTGGTGCAGATCCAGGCCGACGGCGAGCAGGCCACCAATCTCGGTCGCATCGCGGCGAGCGGCGGGCAGATCGGCATCTACGGCGGGCTGGTGCGCCAGGCCGGCGTGGTGAGCGCGAACGGCGCGGGCGTCGACGCGGGCGGAAATATCGTATTCCAGGCGACCCGGGACGTGACGCTCGAGGCGGCGAGCGTGACCACGGCGAATGGCGCGAGCGGCGGCAGCGTGCGCATCGAGGCCACCGGCGGCACCCACCTCGTCTCGGGTGCGGTGAGCGCGACAGGCTCTGCCGGAGCGGGCGGCAGCGTAATGCTGCTGGGACAGAACGTAGGCCTGCTCGACGGAGCGGCGGTGGACGCCTCGGGCGCGACCGCGGGCGGCACCATACTCGTCGGCGGTGACTATCAGGGCAAGAACACCTCCGTGATGAACGCGGGCGCGGTGTTTGCCGGCGCGAATACGCTGCTGCGTGCGGATGCGACCAACGCGGGCGACGGCGGCCGGATCATCCTGTGGTCCGAGCAGGCCACGCGCGCCTACGGTGCGATCAGCGCGCGGGGCGGCGCCAATGGCGGCAACGGCGGGTTCGTGGAGACTTCCAGCCGCGACTATCTTTACGTGGATCGGGCGCCTGATCTCGGCTCGGGCGGAACCTGGCTGCTCGATCCGACCGACATCACGATACAAAGTACAGCCGGGACTTTCGATGCTCAGGGCTGCACGACGACTTTTACCATCAGCACTTGCTTTCTCGCGGGCCCACCGACAACCGCCACTCTGAGCAACACGCTGATCAATACCGCGCTCGACGCGGGCAGCAGCGTCATCATCAGCACGAGTAGCCTCGCTGCGGCGCCCGCGGGCGGGACGATTACCGTCAACGCGGACGCGCCGATCACGAAAACGACCGGCCTACAGTCCACGTTGACGATGATCGCGGATAACAACATCATCATCAACGCCGGGATTTCGGATGTCAGCGGCAATGGACTGAACCTCGCGCTCGCCGCGAACTCGGCCAGCCTCAATCCCGGGGCGACCGTTACGTTGGCGAGCGGCGCATCGATTTCGACCGGCGGCGGTACGCTCAGCGCCAACCAGACGCTGATCGCGAATGGTTCGATCAGCACCGCCAACGCAGGCAATACCGCCTGGGGCGCGGTGAACGTCAATGCCGCGCAGTTCAACGCGCCGCTCACCTCGGGGGCGTTGACGGCGACGGGCAATCTCACCTTCGGTGCCGGTACGCATGCGATCAACGGGCTGCTCGATAACTCGAACTGGAGCGCGCACGACCTTACCACCACGCTCAACGACGGCGCGATCCTCACGCTATCCAACTACGTCAACTCCGTCGACAACCTGGTCACGACACCCGGCGCGAGCGGCGTGCAAATCGTTGGCCCGGGGGCATCGGCGGGCTACTGGTCGTGGCTGCAAGTCTGGGGGGCAAACGGGTTCAAAGCGAATACCGCCGGCTCCGGAGTCACTTCGGTCGCGGGGCTGGATATCGTGCAGTCGATCATTTGTCTGTCCCCGACGTTCTGCTACTCGCCCGCGCCAACGCCGGTCGATATCGCAGGCGGAACCCTCGTCCTGGGCGGTACCCTGGCATCTCCAAGTACCGGTACGCTCTTCGCCAGCACCCTGACGCTCGGCGCGCCCGGAGCGCCCGCGCAGATTACCGGTACGGGAGCCGTGAAGGTATTGAACGACTTCACCGCCGCTGCCGGTTCTTCGATCACTATGACGCAGAGCCTGGCGGGGACGCCAAGCGGTTCCTACCTCAGCTCGGTCAGCCTGACCCAGCAGAGCGGCTCGGTGGGAAGCCTGCCGATCACCGCGGACGACGTGAATCTCACCGCGGCGGGCTCCGCGGTGATCGATCCGACAGTCGGGTCGTTCGTGAATTCAAACACCCTGTCGCTCTCGCAGCAGACGGGCAGCATGGCGCTCAACACGCCCATTACCACGGATGTGTTTTATGCCTACGCCACTTCACCGGGTTCCGGCATCACGCTCAGCTCGACGGTGACCGCGGACAGCGTCTCGCTCAATTCCGATGTCGCCGCCACCTATGGCTCTTTGACTTTCGCGCCGCGGAACGGTACGCGTCTCATCAACTTCGACATCTACCAGTACAGCGGCGACCTTGCTCCGCTCTACCCGATCGACGCGGACAACGTCACGCTCGGCGCGGGTACAGGCTCGATCCTGCACAACCCGTCGAATGCGATCGACGTCACGGCCAATTCGCTCTCACTCAGCGCATGGGGCGGCAGCGTCGGTACGCTCGCGAGCCCGTTCGTGACGTCGGTAGGTACGCTGTCCGCAGACTCCAGCGCACCGCTCGGCAGCGGCGGCATCTATCTGAACAATACGCTTGCGAGCGGCGCCCTCGCGATCCGCGGGGCACATGCGGACGTGAACGATATCCAGATCACCAACAACACAGATATCTGGCTAAGCGGATGCACGGGAGATTGTGTCCCAACTGCTCCGACAATCGTGTCCAAGGGCGGCAATATCACATTGCAGTCAACCAACGGCAGTATTGCAAATGATCCGTCGATCGTGATGGTCTGGGGCAGCCCGACCGCGCTCCCGCCAGGGTCCATCAGCGCGGACGGTTACGGCCTTACCCGCCCGAATGGCAATGGCGGTTCGGTGACGCTCATCGCGGCCCAGAACGTCGATATGCCCGGTAGTACGATCACTGCGAACGGCTGGGACGGAAGTCTCTACAACATGGCGCTTGGTGCCGACAACAATGCAGGCAATGGCGGTTTGATTAGCGTGTCCGCCGCAGGCGGGCTGGTC
>JAOUFA010000559.1 GCA_029858545.1 Betaproteobacteria bacterium | reverse complement strand
GACGAATGAACTAGGGGTAGGTGAAGGTGAAGGTGAAGGTACCGGTGCGTTGGGCGCCTAGGGGGGATTGAAAGGTCCTGGCGAGGCATCGTTTGGGTGAGGTGGGCTTCGCGTGTCTTGGTGGGCTATTGAATTGGGGGTGTCGGAAACGGCAGCAATGTGTATTATGTTAAATCCGCTCGGCGCCGTATGCAGCCCCGCGCGGATCAACGCCATGGGCGACCTCTTCTTAGCGGCCCTTCAGTCGAGCGTACAACGCATCGTCTGGTGAGGGATGCCTGCCTCGAGGTACTCGCCACCTTCTGCGCTAAAGCCGTGCAGGCGGTAAAAGCCCAGCGCGTGAACCTGCGCGGTAAGGACGATTTCCTCGTCGCCCCGCTCGCGCGCAGCCCCCATCAGGGCTCGCAACAGGGCTGCCCCGACGCCCTTGCCGCGCCACGAACGCCGCACCGCCATGCGCCCGATGTGGCTGACCTTCCTTCCCGCCTCGACCTCGACAGGTAGCAGCCTGCCGGTGCCGACTGCTTCGCCCGCCACGTCATAGGCGAGGGCATGCACGCAGTGCGGATCGAACTCATCCAGTTCGAGCTCCGCGGGTACGTGCTGCTCGGTGACGAAGACCTCGAATCGAATCGGTGACGCCTTGACGCGGGCCCGATCCCAGGAAAGAAGTTCGATGCGCATCGCGACAGTATAAAATCAACCACTTTTTCGCGCTCATCTCCGCATGAAATCCCTCTGGAACGACGCCGAAGCGGCAATGTTCGAAGGCCCGCTTGGGCCGCGCATCTATAGCTCGCGCCTGCTGGGGCGCGACAAGTCGCTGGTGCTGCACGGCGGCGGCAATACCTCGGTCAAGCTGCACGAAACCGATCTGTTCGGTGCGTCGCAGGAGGTGCTGTACGTGAAGGGCAGCGGCTGGGACCTGGAGACGATTGAAGCGGCGGGCTTTGCGCCGGTGCAGCTCGACTACGTTCGGCGTCTCGCGACACTCTGCGCGTTGTCGGACCCACAGATGGTGAACGAGCTCGCCACGCACATGTTGCGCGCCGGCGCGCCCGCGCCCTCGGTGGAGACGATTCTGCACGCGGTCCTGCCCTACCCATACGTCGACCACACTCACGCCGACGCGGTGCTGTCCGTGTCGAATTCCCCCGACGGTGAGCGGCGCGTGCGCGAGATCTACGGTGACCGCGTGGTCGTGATTCCCTACATCATGGCGGGCTTCGATCTCGCCGCCCATTGCGCGCGCGAGTTCGCGCGCCAGGCGGGACCGAACACGATCGGCATGGTGCTGCTCTCGCACGGAATCTTTTCCTTCGGTGCCGACGCGAAGCAGTCCTACGAGCGCATGATCGAACTAGTGGCGCAAGCCGAGGACTATCTCGCGGAGAAGAAGGCCTGGCGCGTGTCGCTGCCGGTGCCATTGCCAGCGAAGATCGACCGTGTGGAACTCGCCCGCCTGCGCCGCGAGGTGAGTGAGACCGCGGGCCTGCCGCTGCTGATGCGGATCAATGCGACCCCCAAGTTTCTTGCCTTCGCGCGCCATGCGGAAGTACAAAGCCTCTCGCAGCGCGGTCCGGCGACGCCCGACCATGTGATCCGTACCAAACCGCTGCCAATGCTCGGGCGCGATGTCCAGGCATTCGTCGAGCGCTACAAGGCTTATTTCAGACGCCACGCGACAGACGCGAAAGAGCCGAAAACCATGCTCGATCCGGCGCCTCGCATGGTGCTCGACCCCGGGTTCGGTTTCGCGGCGATGGGGCGTACGGCGAAGGATTGTGTAATCGTCGAGGAGTTGTATGACCACACTATCGACGTGATCCTGCGTGCCGAGCTGCTCGGCGGCTGGCGGGCGCTCGACGACCGGCATACCTTCGATATCGAGTACTGGGATCTCGAACAGGCAAAGCTGCGCAAGGCCGGGTCGCCGCCCGCGTTTAGCGGCGAAGTGGCGCTCGTGACCGGCGCCGCCTCGGGCATCGGCAAGGCATGCGTTGAGGCCTTTCTCAAGCGCGGTGCGGCCGTAGTGGGGCTCGACCGAAATCCGGCAATCGAGACACTGTGGTCGCGCAGCGATTTCCTTGGTCTCGTCTGCGATCTCACTGATCGCGCGGCGCTCGCGGTTGCGCTCGATATAGCGATTCAGCGCTTCGGCGGCCTCGACATGCTGGTCCTCAACGCCGGCATCTTCCCCGCATCGCAACCTGTCCAGGACATCTCGGCGGAAACCTGG
>JAOUFA010000129.1 GCA_029858545.1 Betaproteobacteria bacterium | reverse complement strand
AGGCGAACGGCATCGTCTTCCTCGACGAGATCGACAAGATCGCGAGCCGCAGCGAAATGGCGGGCGCCGACGTGTCGCGCCAGGGCGTGCAGCGCGACCTGTTGCCGCTCGTCGAGGGAACCACCGTATCGACCCGCTACGGGATGGTGAAGACCGATCACATCCTGTTCATCGCCTCGGGGGCGTTTCATTTCGCCAAGCCCTCGGACCTGATTCCCGAGCTGCAGGGGCGTTTTCCGATTCGCGTCGAACTGTCCTCGCTTACAGTGGACGATTTCGAGCGCATTCTCGTCGCCACCGATGCGAGTCAGATCAAGCAGTACGAGGCGCTGCTCGCGACCGAAGGCGTGACGCTCGATTTCCGGCCCGAGGCGATCCGGCGCCTGGCCGAAATCGCCTTTCAGGTCAACGAGAAGACCGAGAACATCGGCGCGCGGCGTCTGCACACCGTGCTCGAGCGTTTGCTCGAGGAGATCTCCTTCGAGGCGGGCCGGCGCGGCGCCGTCACGCTCGCGATCGATGCGGCGTACGTCGATGCGCGCCTCGCGGACCTGGCGAAAAACGAGGACCTCGCACGCTACGTCCTGTGACGCGCAAGTGGCGCGGCGCGCGGCGCAGTCCGTCGCGCCCGCCCACTTTTGCGCATTCGGGCCGGACTTGCGGAATGATTCCAGGTTCTGTTGGCCGACGCGATATGTCGCGCGGCTGCGACAACGGCGCGTTGTACGCTTAGCATTTGATAACGGATTCAGGCTTGGCGCCTTGGCGCCGTGGAGCAGTTCCTCAGCGGGCCGCGCATGGGGTTGCTAGCCTGCATCGTTAAGTGCCGCCCTGGACCGTTCGTGCCCGAGGCGTCGGCGGTGCGCCCCCACTCCGTGTATTGTTGGTTGCGGAATCCAGCCCGCGAGGAAGCGAATGTCTGTTGAATTTGGACGAACCCTGCGTGTCCTCGTCGTCGACGACGACCAGTCGATTCTCGCGCTGCTCAGAAAGCTGCTCGAATCGGTGGGCTTCGAGGTCGAGCTGGCCGAGCGCATTGCGAGCGCCGCCGGATTCCTGGATACGCGGAAATTCGATCTGGTTCTTCTCGACCAGGAACTGCCTGACGGCAACGGGCTCGATCTCGCGCGCAAGCTCCTCGAGGACGGCAACGCCGATTGCGAGGTGGTGCTGATGAGCGCGCACGCGAGCATCAGCTCGACCGTGGAGGCGATCCGGGTGCAGGCCGCGGATTTTCTCGTCAAGCCCTTCGATCGGCGCGACGAGCTTCTGTCGCGCATCCGGCGCGTGGTCGAGGTTCAGGCCGTCAAACGAAGCAACCGCCAGCTGGTCGAGGAATTGCGCGCGACCAACCGGGTACTCGAGGCGATGGCGGTGCGCGACAGCCTCACGGGTCTCTATAACCACGCGTATTTCCACCAGTGCCTGGAGGCGGAAATCGCGCGCAGCAAGCGCCATCGCGCGGGGTTCGCGCTCATCTTCTTCGATCTCGACCACTTCAAGCACATCAACGACACCTTCGGCCACCAGGCGGGTGACAAGGTACTGAAGGGCCTCGCCGGTGCGCTGCATGGGCGGACCGCCATGGAGAAGATGGGCGTGCAGCTGCGTCCGCATGACGTGGCGGTGCGCTATGGGGGCGACGAATTCGTGCTGATCCTGCCGGAAACCGACCGCGGCGGCGCGTCGGCGAAGGCCGAGCGCTTGCGCGAGTACATGGAGCGCAATTCCTTCGATGACCGGGTTCCGTCGATCACGCTGTCGATCGGGGTGGCCTGCTATCCGGAAGACGGAAGAAACCGCGAAGACCTGTTACGCGCCGCCGACACCGCGCTCTACGCCGCGAAGGCACTCGGGCGCAACCGCGTCGCGGTCTACGGGCCGCACCTGGCGAGCGCGGACGCGCGCGGCGAGCTGGGCGATTCGCGCGCCGCGCGGCGCGTCGCCGCGCTGGAGAGGTCGATCGACGAGCGCGCGTTCAGCTTCGTCTACCAGCCCATCGTGCGCGCGGGGACCTGGGAAGTGTTCGCCTACGAGGGATTGTGCCGGCCGAGCGCCGAGGCTTTTCCGACCCCGTCCGACCTGATCGTCACCGCGGAGCGGGCCGGAATGATCCGCAAGCTGGGAAGAGTCCTGCGCGAAATGGTGGTCGAGCCGCTGCCGAGGCTGGGCGCGGGCGGTTGCATCTTCGTCAACGTCCACCCGTACGAACTGAACGACCCCGAGCTGCTGGCGGACGGCGGCGCATTGCTCGACCAGTTCTCGTCGCAAATCGTCTTCGAGGTCATCGAAGCGGGCAAGATCCGCGACTACGCGCAGTTCCGCGAGGCGCTCGTCAGGCTACGTGAGCGCGGATTCCGGGTCGCACTCGATGACCTTGGCGCGGGCTATTCGGGACTCAACGCGCTGGCGCTGCTCGAGCCCGATTTCGTGAAACTCGATTCGGTCCTGCTGCGCGGAGTCGATGCGGACAACCGCAAATCGAGATTGATCAAGCACATTCTCGAATACGCGGTCGGTGAGGGCGTGCAGGTGATCGCCGAGGGTATCGAGAGCGAACAGGAATGCCGCGTGGTCACCGAACTCGGCTGTCCGCTGCTGCAGGGCTACCACCTCGCGCCGCCCGGCAAGGCGTTCGTGCCGGTGCGCGAGCCGGGCCTGCATTAGTCGCCGGCGCATCGCAGGCATGGGAAACGCCGGGGCGCCCGGCCGGGCGCCCCGGCGTGTCCGGTGCGGGCGATGACGGCGGCGCGAATCGCTAGGCGAGCGCGCCCTTCTCCTTGAGGATCGTCCAGACCTTCTCCGGCGTGATCGGAATGTCGATGTGCGTGACGCCGAGATGGCGCAGCGCATCGACCACCGCGTTGGCGATCGCGGGCGGCGCACCGACGGTCGGCGACTCGCCCACGCCCTTCGCGCCGAACGGATGGTGCGGCGAGGGGGTGATCGTCTTGCCGGTTTCCCAGTTGGGCGATTCCAGCGAGGTCGGCACGTAGTAGTCGACGAAGCTGCCGCCGGTGATGTTGCCGTCCGGGTCGTAGGTGATCTGCTCGTAGAGCGCCGGGGCGAGACCCTGGTTGAGACCGCCGTGGATCTGCCCGTCGACGATCATCGGGTTGATGATGTTGCCGCAGTCGTCGATCGCGACGAAGCGCCGCACCTTCACGTCGCCCGTGCCGCGGTCGATGTCGACCACGCAGATGTAGCTGCCGAAGGGGAAGGTCAGGTTGGGCGGATCGTAGTAGTGCGTCGCCTCGAGCCCGGCCTCCATGCCCTGCGGGTGGTTGGTGTAGGCGGCGAAGGCGCACTCCTGGATCGTCTTCGACTTCTGCGGCGCGCCCTTCACGGAGAACTTGCCGACCTCCCACACCAGGTCCTCTTCCTTCACTTCGAGCAGGTGCGCGGCGAGTTTCCTCGCCTTGTCGCGGATCTTGCGCGCCGCCATCGCCGCCGCGGCGCCGGAAGTCGGCGTCGAGCGGCTCGCGTAGGTCCCGAGGCCGTAGGGCGCGGTGTCGGTGTCGCCCTCCTCGACCTGCACGTCGGAGGCCGGGATGCCCAGTTCCTCGGCGACGATCTGCGCGTAGGTCGTCTCGTGGCCCTGGCCCTGGCTCTTGGTGCCGAAGCGCGCGAGCGCCTTGCCCGTGGGATGCACGCGGATCTCGGCCGAGTCGAACATCTTGATGCCGAGGATGTCGAAGTCCTTCGACGGTCCGGCGCCGACGATCTCGGTGAAGGAGCAGATGCCGATGCCCATCAGCTCGCCCTTCTTGCGCTTCTCGGCCTGTTCCTTCCTCAGTGCGTCGTAGCCGATCGTGTCCATCGCCAATTTGAGCGCGGGCGCGTAGTCACCGCTGTCGTACTCCCAGCCGAGCACCGACTTGTACGGGAACTGCTCGCGCTTGATGAAGTTCTTCATGCGCAGCTCGGCCGGGTCCATGTTCAGTTTCTGCGCGAGCGCGTCGGTGATGCGCTCGATCGCGTGCGCCGCCTCGGTGACGCGGAACGAACAGCGGTAGGCCACCCCGCCGGGCGGTTTGTGGGTGTAGACCGCGTCGACTTCGCAGAACGCGTGCTTCAGGTCGTACGAGCCGGTGCAGATCGAGAACATCCCCGCCGGGAACTTGGAGGGATTCGCCGAGGCATTGGTGTAGCCGTGGTCGGCGAGCGTCTTGATGCGCAGCGCGGTCATCGTGCCGTCCTTCTTCGCACCGAGTTCCACCTTCATGTGGTAGTCGCGCGCGAAGGAGTCGGCCTGCAGGTTCTCCATGCGGTCCTCGATCCACTTGACCGGCTTGCCGATCACGACCGAGGCCGCGACCGCGATCACGTAGCCGGGGTAGACCGGCACCTTGCCGCCGAAACCGCCGCCGATGTCCGGCGAGATGATGCGGATGCGCTCCTCCGACAGCCCGACGTGGCCGGCGACGAGCGCGAACACGGTGCGCACCGCGTGCGGCGCCTGGGTGGTCATGTACACGGTAAGCTTGCCCTGGGCGGCGTCGAAGTCCGCCACGCAGCCGCAGGTCTCCATCGAGGCGACGTGGATGCGCGGCAGGTAGACGTTCTCGGTCACCACGACCTCGGCGTTCTTCATCGCCTGGTCGGTATCGGCGCGATCGCCCGCCTCCCAGTGGAAGGCGAGGTTGTCCTTCTGGTCCTTCTTGTCCTTTCTCAGCACTTCCGCGCCGGGAGCGAAGGACTGGAACGGATCGATCATCGGCGTGAGCGGCTCGTACTCGACTTCGACCGCATCCGCGCCGTCGGCGGCGATGTAGCGTTCGGTCGCGATCACCGCGCAGACTTCCTGCGCCTGGTACATCACCTCGTCGATCGGCAGCACCATCTGCGTGTCCGAGGACAGGGTCGGCATCCAGTGCAGGTTGTATTTCGCGAGCGTCGGTCCGTCGATCACCGCGAGCACGCCCGGGATCTTGAGCGCCTTCGCGGTGTCGATCTTCTTGATCTTCGCGTGCGCGTAGGGGCTGCGCACGATGTCCATGTAGAGCATGCCGGGCAGGGTCACGTCATCGACGTAGCGGCCCTGGCCGCGGATGAAGCGCGGATCCTCCTTGCGCTTCATCGAGTGACCCATGCCGCAAACCTTGGCGGAAGTCTTGAGGGTAGGCGTTGTCATGAGTGCTCCCTTAGGCCATTTTGGCGGCCGCGAACTGCACCGCCTTGATGATGTTCACGTAGCCGGTGCAGCGGCAGAGGTTGCCCGCGATCGCCTCGCGGATCTCCTGCTCGCTCGGGTTCTTGTTGCGCTCGAGCAGCGCCGAGGTGGTCATCAGCATGCCCGGGGTGCAGTAGCCGCATTGCAGGCCGTGCTTCTCGTGAAAGCCCTCCTGCACGGCGTGGAGCTTGCCGCCCTGTTCGAGCCCTTCGACGGTGGTGATCTTCGCGCCGTCCACCTGCGCGGCGAGCACGGTGCAGGATTTCACCGGGTTGCCGTCGAGCACCACGGTGCACGCGCCGCAGTGCGAGGTGTCGCAGCCGATGTGGGTGCCGGTCATGCGCAGGTTCTCGCGCAGGAAGTGCACGAGCAGCAGGCGCGATTCGACTTCGGCTTCGCGCACCGCGCCGTTGATGGTGACGCTGATCTTGTGCTGGGACATTATCTTCCTCCCGCGCGTTGCGCCGCTTTTTGCAGCGCCCGCGTGACCATCACGCGCGCCATGTCGCGCTTGTAATCGACCGAGCCGCGGTGATCGGCGCTCGGATCGCTCTTTTTCGCCGCCATGCCCGCGGCTTCGGCGATCGTCTTCTCGTCGGGCATCTTGCCGACGAGAAACTTCGCCGCGTCGGGGACTTCGAGCGGCGTCGGCCCGGCGTTGGTGAGCGCGATGCCCGCCTTTTCCACCGCGCCTTTCGCGTCGAGCGTCAGTTGCACCGCGGCGGCGGCGACCGCGAAGTCGCCCGTCTTTCTCTTGATCTTGCAGTAGGCGCCGCCGCTACGCGCCGCTGGCACCGGGATGCGGATCTCGGTGAGGATCTCGCCCGCGGCGAGCGCGGTGACGTAGATGCTCTTGTAGAACTGGTTCGCCGCGATGCTGCGCTCGCCCTTGGGTCCGCGCACGACGAGGGTCGCGCCGTAGGCGATCGCGATCGCCGGCTGGTCGTTGGCCGGATCGCCGTTGGCGATGTTGCCGCCGACCGTGCCGCGGTTGCGCACCAGCGGATCGGCGATCAACGGCACCGCGTCGGCGAGCATCGGGTACTTGCTGCGAATGAGCTCGGAGCGCTCGAGCGTCGACTGGCGCGTCATCGCGCCGATGCGCAGGAAGCCGCCTTCTTCCTTGACGAAATCGAGGCCGGGGATGCGCCCGATGTCGACGAGGTGCGCGAACGAGCCCAGGCGAAGTTTCAGCATCGGCAGCAGGCTCATGCCCCCGGAGAGCACTTTCGCGTCGCCCCCCATCCTGGTGAGCAGCCCGAGCGCTTCGTCGAGCGAAGCCGGGCGGTGATAGTCGAATGCAGCGGGTATCAAGGCTTCTCCTTTCCGCGCGAAGCGCGGCTCCATGTTGCGTACCGGTATTTCCGGACGAAAACGGCGCGACAGAATCTGCCGCGCCGCGCTTCCCGCTTCGACCCGAGCGCTCGAGATGCCGCGCTTCTGGTTGCTTTATGGACTGACGATGGGTCGAGTGAGAATTATTTATCGCAATGACGATACCTTATCTCACCTGGCGTATCAAGCGCCCCAGGGCCGGCGCCTCAGGCGCGCCAGGCCCGGCGCGTGAGGCGCTCCAAGGCTTCCAGGTTGTGCGCGGGTCCGAAGTAGTCGAGATGCGGCAGTGCGGCACGCATGCCGGCTGCCTCGGGTTGGTAGCGCGCGTCGGCCAGGAGCGGGTTGAGCCACAGGATGCGGCCGGCGCGCTCGCGCAGCTCGCGCATCGCGGCGCCGAGCCCCTCGGGTTCGCCCTGGTCGAGCCCGTCGCTGAAGACCATGACGGTGGTGTTGCGGCGCACCAGCCGGTCGAGGTAGCGCGCGTTGAATTCGGCGAGACACTCCCCGATCCGCGTCCCGCCCGACCAGTCGGGCACGCCGGCGGACAGTTCCATCAGTGAGCGCTCCACCTCGGCCGGGGAGAGGAGTGGCGTGACGCGCGCCAGGCTGGTGTTGAAGGCGAAGATTTCCGCGCGGCGGATGCTGCGGCGCAATGCGAAGGCGAAGGCGAGCAGCAGGCGGGTGTAGCCTTCCATCGAGCCGCTCGTGTCGTAGAGCACGACCAGGCTCGGCTCCTCGATCGCGCGCGCGCGGCGCGCGAGGCGCAGGAAGTCGCCTTCGCTTTTGAGCGCGTGGCGGAAGCTGCGGCGCAGGTCCACGCTGCCGTGCTGGCGCGTGGGGACGAGGCGCCGGGTCTTGCGCGCGGCGAGCCGGGGCGCCAAGCGCGCGATCAGGCGCTCGAGTTCCGCGATCTCGTCTGCGCTGCAGCGCTCGAACGGCTTCCTGCGCAGCATCGCCTCGGGGCTGTAGTTGGGCGTGTCGCCGGTCGGGTCTTCCTCCTCGTCGGCGGCGACCAGGCGCACCCGCTTGCCGTCCCATTTCCATTGCAGCGGCTTTTGCCGGTGCTGCGGCCGCGTGGGCGGCGCACCGCGCGCTGCGGCGATATCGCCGTCCCAGTACTGCGCGAACAGACGATCGAAGATCCCCCAGGCCTCGCGCGGCAGCTTGAAGGCGATGCGCAGCGCGCGATGCACCTCGGCGCGATCGAGCAGGTCGAGGTGGGTGAGGACCGTGGCGGCGTCGATTTCGTCGCCCAGGCCCACGCGCAGCTCCTCGGCGCGCAGCGCGCCGGCGAAGCGCGCGAGCTGCGCGACCATCCCCGGCGCGTCGCCCGCGAACACTTTCAGTCTCCGGCCGCGGCGTACTCGAGCAGCTCGGCGACCACGCTGTCGCTCGTCGCCTTGAGGTCGTGCTGGTCCTTCAACAGGCAGCCCAGGGTGTTGAACACCGTCTCGGCGTCGAGCGTGTCGCGATGCAGGCGCAGCAGGGCCTGGGCCCAGTCGATCGTTTCGGCAACACCGGGGAGCTTGCGGATCTCGCGCGTGCGCAGGCGGTGCACGAAGCGCGCCACCGCGCGCGCGAGCTGCGCGTTCACGCCGGGGACCTTGTTCTGCAGGATGCGCAGTTCCTTGTCCAGCCCCGGGTGCTCGACATAGAGATACAGGCACCTGCGGCGCAGCGCATCGCTGATCTCGCGCGTGCGGTTGGAGGTGAGGAGCACAAAGGGAATATGCTCGGCGCGGATCGTGCCGAGTTCGGGAATCGTGATCTGGAAATCCGACAGCAATTCGAGCAGGAAGGCTTCGAACCCCTCGTCGGCGCGATCGACCTCGTCGATCAGCAGCACCGCGGGGCCTTCGCGGCGCGTGATCGCGCGCAAGAGCGGCCGTTCGAGCAGGTATTCGCGGCCGAAGATCAGGTCTTCGAGCTTGGCCGGGTCGCGCCCCTCTTTTTCTGCGATCTTCAGCCGCAACAGTTGGCGCTGGTAGTTCCACTCGTAGAGCGCGGTGTTCGTGTCCAGGCCCTCGTAGCATTGCAGGCGCACGAGTTCGGTGTCGAGCATGCGCGCGAGCACCTTGGCGATTTCCGTTTTTCCGACGCCCGCTTCGCCTTCGACCAAGAGCGGCCGGCGCATCTCGCGCGCGAGAAACACGGCGGTCGCGATCTCGGGCTCGGCGATGTAGCCGAAGCGCTCCATCTCCGTCTGGACGGCACGGATTTCCTCGTTCATCGGGCTGGTCTAGTTGGACTTCGCGGGCGCGTCAGGGAGCGGTCCGCCCATGCCGGGGTCGATGAGGCCCAGGCTGATCAACAGCCGATAGAGCAGGATACTCACCACCATCCCCCACACCATCCCGCCGATCATTCCGCCCAGCATCGCCGGCACACCGCCGCTGCCGAGCCAGGCGGCGATTTGATAGTAGACCACCACGCCCGCGAACATGCCGACGATCATCCACGCCGAACAGGCGATGTTCTGCGCGAAGCGCGCGCAGAACTGACGGCGGCAGCCGGGACGGATGCGCCGCAGCCAGGCGAGCGCGCCGAGGCCTCCGGCGACCATCCCCAGATGCATCGCCGGCAGCCACTCCAGATGAATGCGCGCCACGGTGAGGAAATCGGGCGATTGCTGCGCGCACATCGCGGCGATCGCCTCGAGCCCGGCGTGGCGCACATCGAGCGCGAGCCCGCCCAGCATGCCGAGCGTGCCGAGCAACATCATTGCCTGCGGCGCGGTGATGCCGACGCGCGCCGGGCG
>JAOUFA010000128.1 GCA_029858545.1 Betaproteobacteria bacterium | reverse complement strand
CGCGCCCCGGCCCGCAGCAGGGCGTGAACCTTCTCGCGGCCTGGCATCTCGCCGAGCCTCACGCGCGCTCGACCCCCGCCGACGTTCCGATGCCCGGAGGCGGCGGAGCGCGCAATGCGATCCCGATTTATGCATTACCGAACCGCGAGATCGTGCTGCACCTCATCGAGGAGCCGGTGCTGCGCGTGTCCGCGCTGCGCGCGCTCGGTGCCCATGCCAATGTGTTCGCCATTGAATCCTTCATGGACGAACTGGCCGCGTCGGTCGGCGCCGATCCGATCGCGTTCCGGCTCGCGCACCTGGAAGATGCTCGAGCCCGAGCGGTGATCGAAGCGGCGGCGCGCGCATCGGGCTGGATTGGCGGGGCTGCGAGCGACGGCCAGCGCGGCCGCGGCATCGGCTTCGCACGCTACAAGAACCTGTCGGCATATTGCGCGGTGGTCGCCGAAATCGAGGTCGCGGAAACGATCCGGCTCAAGCGCTTCATCGCCGCGGTCGACGCCGGGGAAGTCATCAACCCAGACGGTCTGCGCAACCAGATCGAGGGCGGTATCGTCCAGGCGGCCAGCTGGACGCTCAAGGAAGCGCTGCGCTGGGATACGACTCGCGTGCTGACGCGCTCCTGGGAAGACTATCCGATCCTGAAATTCGACGAGATACCGGAGATCGAGGTGATTCTCGTCGACCATCCCGACCTGCCGCCGCTCGGAACCGGCGAATGCACCGCGGGGCCGACCGCCGCCGCGATCGCGAATGCGCTGCAGCACGCGCTCGGCGTGCGTGCGCGACATCTTCCGCTCACACCGGAGCGCATCGCGCAGGCGATGGAAGGCTGAGCGAGGTCTGCGTCCCGCGCAAGGACTCCCGTTCAGCGCAGCGCGAAGACGAGGGCGAAGGGCATGACGATGAATGCGCCCAGATTGCCGAACAGCACGATCGAGGCGACGCGCGCCGGCTCCTGCCGGTAACGCTCGGCCACCAGGTAGTTGAGCACCGCGGGCGGCAGCGCGCCGAACATGATCAGCATACCCTGCTGCGGCGCGCTTAATTCGAGCCACGGCAACAGCATCAGCACCATCAGCGCGCCGCTGAGCGGGCAGACGATCGCGCCCAGCACGCCGGGTCGCCAATCGCGCAGGTCGATAGCGGTGAGACGCGCACCAAGCGAAAAGAGCAGCAGCGGAATCGATGCCTGGCCAAGCATGTCGATCGCCGCCATGAGCGGCCTGGGCAGTCCCCAGCCGCCGAACGCGAAAACGATGCCCGCGAGGGTCGCGAGCGCGATCGGTTGGCGCAGCACGTCCAGCCAATGCGCACGGCGGTCCATCAGCCAGGTGCCGAGCGTGAAGTGCAGACCGTTCTCCACGACGAGCAGCACGACCGCCGCCGGCAGCGCCTGCTCGCCGAATGCGAATACCGCCAGCGGCAGGCCCATGTTGCCGGCGTTGGTGAACATCATCGGTGGAACAAAGGTCTTGGCCGCGATACCGGTCATGCGCGCGACCGGCCAGGCGAGCAGCCCCGAGCCAAGCACCACCGCGAGTGCCGCGAAAGCGAGCGCGCCATAGCGGCCGATCTCGAACTCCCGGCTCGAGAGCACGCCGAAGATCAGCGCCGGCACCAGCACCGCCATGTTCAGCGCATTGACCACGCTCAGATCGGGACGACGCAAACGGCCGTAGACGTAGCCGATGCTGACGATGGCGAACACCGGGAAGACGATGCCGAAGATGCGCAGAAGCATGGGGACGGCTCAGGGGAAAGGAGGCGCAGCATACGGCAAGCATTCCGGTACCGCCACGCCCACCGAAAAAGCAATTTTCCGGCGGGACCGGGGTAATTTCACGGCGCCGCCCCCGGCAGGGAAATCGCCATGCGAAAATGTCGCCTGCGGGTATTGCGCATTCAAGCCCCCTGCGTGCAAGATTCACCCCTTTCGTTTGTGCGACCGGCGATTCGCTCGCGCCGTTCGCCCAGACGCCGCCGGCGGCGGCGTGCGCAACAGCGCGTGATCGCCGCCTTTGTTTGAAGATCCCTAGGAGGTCCGTCTCATGCAGCACAAGAATCTGGAGGAATTGCTGAAATCGGTCGGCGACCCGGTATCGATGCTTCGTAATTCGAGGATCGGCGCCTATGTCTATCCGGTGGTCCCGTACGAGATGTCCAACTGGCGCGACGAGCAACGCGCCTGGCGCGACACCGCGGTGCTCTTTGACCAGTCGCATCACATGGTCGAGCAGTACGTCGAAGGTCCCGACGCGCTCAAGATGCTGAGCTACCTGGGCACCAACAGCTTCGCCTCGTTTCCGGTCAACCGGGCCAAGCAGTACGCCCCATGCAGCTACGACGGCTATGTAATCGGCGACGGCATTCTCTTCCATCTCGCGAAGGACAGCTTCGTGTTCGTCGGCCGCGCACCGGCGGCGAACTGGATTGAATTCCACGCCAAGACCGGCGGCTACAAGGTTACGACCGAAAAGAGCGATCGTTCGCCCTCCAATCCGAAGGGCAACGCCGTGGTGCGCAAGAACTACCGCTACCAGATCCAAGGACCCAACGCCAAGCAGGTGATCGAAAAGCTCCACGGCGGGCCGATGCCGGAGATCAAGTTCTTCGACATGGGCGAGATCAACATCGCCGGGCGCAAGGTGCGCGCACTGCGGCACGGCATGGCGGGCGCCCCCGGCCTCGAGATCTGGGGACCGTACGCCGAGCGCGAGGAAATCCGCGCCGCGATCGTTGCTGCGGGCAAGGATTTCGGCCTTGTCGAGGTTGGATCCCGAACCTACGCGACCAACACGCTCGAGTCGGGCTGGATTCCATCTCCGCTGCCGGCGGTCTACACCGGCGAGAAGATGAAGCCTTACCGGCAGTGGTTGGCGGCGAACAGCTACGAGGCCACGGGCTCGATCGGCGGCAGCTTCGTTTCGAACAACATCGAAGATTACTACCTGACGCCCTACGAGCTGGGCTACGGGATCTTCGTCAAGTTCGACCACGACTTCGTCGGCCGCGAGGCGCTGGAGAAGAAAGCCAACAAGCCCCACCGTCGCAAGGTAACGTTCGCGTGGAACTCGGATGACGTGATGAAGGTGTTCCAATCGCTGTTCGAGCGCGGCGATCCCTACAAATACATCGATCTGCCGCTCTCCAACTACACCTCCGCAACCTACGACAGAATCGTGAAGGGCGGCAAGTCCATCGGGGTCTCGATGTTCGGCGGCTACTCGTACAACGAGCGCAGCATGCTTTCGCTGGGCATGGTCGACCCGGACGTCGAGGTCGGCAGCGAAGTGACGCTGGTATGGGGCGAGGAAAACGGCGGCACGCAGAAGACCACGGTCGAGCGCCATCGCCAGACCGAAATCCGCGCGATCGTCAGCCCGGCGCCCTACTCCGCGGTGGTGCGCTCGACCTACGCGGCAGGCTGGCGCAGCGGCCAGAAGTAAGCGGCACGCGATGCGCGCGCGACGTTGTCGCGCGACGTCACCCAAGAACGAACCGCGGCGCCTGGCGCCGCGGTTCGTTCTTCAGTTTCCAAGCGGGATTTGTCGCCACTTACGACATCAAGGCCGAGGATATCGACGGCGACGGGTACCGGGACCTGATCCTGCTGCGCGTCCGGAGCGATCTGACCGGATACTACATTCGGATCCTGCGTCGCAACGCGGCGCGCACGTTCGTCGATGAATCGCTGGCACGCATCATCAAGAATGAAACGACCTGGGAAGGCGTGACGGGATCGTGGTTCCCCTGGATTCACCTGAGGGATCTGAACGGCGATGCGTCACCCGACATCGCGATGGGCGACAGCAGCGCTCAGATTCCATCGCGTAACCTGCGATGGACCAACGACGGCAGCAGAAACTTCGCGCGACTGCCTTGACGAGCGGAACAGCGACGGGCTCTCCGAAACCAGCCGATCTATTGCATCGTTGCCCGCGGCGCCCAAGTCGCCAGGCTGTGTTGCGCGCCTCGGCCGCTCGCGTACGATAGACTTGCGGCACTGTGCTGCCGATGGCACTGTCCTGCCGATTTCCGCGAGAGAGCCGATGGTAGACGAACCTCACATACCACCACCGGATGAGCGCCCGTTCGTGGTTCCCTGCGCCCAACTGTCGCTCGACGCACCGTGGCGCTGGCTGCGTCTGGGCTGGCGGGATTTTGCGCGCGCACCGCGCCTGTCGCTGATCTTCGGCGTCGTCATCATGCTCGTCAGCATGGCGGTGTCCGCAATGGCCTGGTCATTGGGCCGGTTCGCACTGCTGGCGGCGCTGCTGTCCGGTTTCGTGTTCGTCGCGCCGCTCATCGCCGTGGGCCTTTACTGCGTGAGCAGGGAACTCAGTGCGGGCCGCACGCCGTCGCTGCGGCAGTCCTTCGTACTTGCGCGCCGGGTCGTGGGACAGGCCGGCGTATTCGCGTTGGCGCAACTGGTGATCCTGCTGGTGTGGTCGCGCGCCGGAATGATGCTCAGCGCGTTCTTTCCGGTGAACGTGAACGACACCGCGATGCTGGTCGAGTACCTCGCGTACGGCTCGGCCATCGGTTCGGTGTTCGCCGCCCTCACGTTTGCGACGATGGCGGTCTCCCTGCCGATGATCGCCGACCGGGATGTAGACATGGTCACCGCCTGCATCTCCAGCATCAACGCCGTACTGCGCAATAGATCCGCGATGCTGCTCTGGGCCTTCATTATCGCGGTACTGACCGCGGCGGGATTCGCGACCGCGTTTGTCGGCCTCGTCGTCGTCATGCCGTGGCTGGCCTATGCCACCTGGCACGCCTATCGTGAGACCTTGCAGCCGGGCGATTGGCCGATGCTGGAATGAGAGCGGCCGGGCGCAAGCGGGCTTTCTAGGAAAGGGAAATGCCGCGCAATCCGGCTGCGAATCCAGAAGAACAGCCTGGCGCGGCGCGAAACGGTCAACGCCTCATTCGCGGGAAGGCTGGATGGGGATGGCGGTCCCCACCCAGCCCCGCACTCAGTCTCCCGAGCGCTCACTTGTCATAGAAGCTCGCGCCGAACGAATACCCCGCGACGGTTCCGGGGATGGTTGTGAACGAATCGAAGTAATTGAGGTAGGGTATCCAGGTCGTACCGCCATTCTGCGATACCTCCCCTTTCATATTGACGCGATAGGCGCCGATCCCGCCGGCGTTCGGAATTTCAAAGCCCCCGATTCCCATCCGAGGCGTTATTCCGAATGTATCGACCCCTTGCAGCGGAATGGGCGTAACCCCATCGGACTGGGTCACCGTTACCACGATTCGTGTCAATAACGTCGTGGCGCCGTTGGTTTGCGCATTGATGATCTGCGTCTGACCGGTGAATGCCACCACACCCGAACCGGGGTTCGTCGGCGGGTTCACACTCAGCGCCATAACCTCGCCACCCGTGATCCCGGAACCATCCATCGAAATGCCGTAGGGCGCCGTGGCCGGATCGTCCATGAACACCGAATACAGGGCCAGTTTGTCGCTGACACTGAAGTCCAGGTGACCTGCCCCCTATAGCGGTACCAGCGGTTGGTTCGTAAAGTCCGTGGTTTGATCGGTCCAACGTCGAGACCGTGATCGTCGCGGGCAAAGTGCGCAAGTGGAAAGGACAGATGGTCGATGTCAATCTGCACCGGCTACGCACTGAACTCGAGGCCTCGCGCGACTATCTCTTCGCCGCGGCGGGGATACCGCAGGACCTGTTCAGCAGGCAGTAATACAAGCACTGGCGCACTGGCGCACTGACGGGCCATCCGTCAGTGCGCCAGATCAGCTTCCGCGAAAGGCTGAGAGAGCCGGTAATTTTCCGATGGCCCGCACCCGGTGGGCCACGGCTTCGTCGAGCTTGAACAGCGCCGCTGAATTGCTGAGACTGTGCACCTGGTCCTCGAGCGACTGCATCGCCGCCGTCACTTCCTCGACCAGCGCCGCGTTTTGCTGGGTCGCCTGGTCCATCTGCACGATGGACTGGTTCACCTGCTCGATACCGGAGCTTTGTTCCAGCGAGGCGGCGGAGATTTCCGCCGTGATGTCGGTGACGCGCCGTACCGCGCCGACGATCTCATCCATGGTGCGCGCCGCCTCCGTCACGAGCCCGCTGCCCTGCTGTACCCGACTCACCGAATCGGCAATCAGGACATTGATCTCCTTGCTCGCGGCGGCCGCACGCAGCGCCAGCATGCGCACCTCGGTGGCGACGACGGCAAAACCGCGTCCCTGCTCGCCCGCCCGCGCAGCTTCCACCGCGGCATTGAGCGCAAGGATGTTGGTCTGAAAGGCGATTTGGTCGATGCTGCTCAGTATGCCTACTACCTTCCTGGACGATTCATCGATCGACGCCATGGTGCTCGCCACCTTGCCGACCGCCTCGCCCCCCTTGCCCGCGATTTCGCTGGCAAAACTCGCAAGCTGGTTGGCCTGCCGGGAGTTCTCTGCATTCTGCTTGACGGTGGCGGTCAGATCCTCCATCGAGGCAGCGGTTTCTTCGAGCGTCGCGGCATGCTCCTCGGTACGCTGCGCGAGGCTTCGATTGCCATCGGCCAGTTCCCGGGAAACGCCGGTGATCGTGTCCACCCCCGCGCGCATGTCGCTGACAATCTTCTGCATCGTGGCCATCATGTCGTTGAAAGCCCGTGCCGTCATTCCCACCTCGTTCGTGGACTTGATATCGAGCCGCCTGCTCAAATCCATGTCGTTGTTTATCTCCGATATCTGGCGGGTCATGGCGACAATGGGATCGGCCACGCGCTGCCCGATCAGGATCGCAAGCGCCAGGGAAACCAGGCAGATGAGCGCCGCGTTGAGCAGAACACTACCCGCCACGCGCCACTCCAGCCCTCTCAGGCTCTCGGCCGAGAAGACTGCCGTGATTTCTCCGCCGTTCTTCACTCCCGGCAAGGCGGTCTTGATCACGTAGGTGAGCTTGTCGTCGTCGAGGCCGGAGGCGCCCGCGCCGGCTGCGCTCTTGTACAAGGCGGCGCGGACGTCCTTGACGTCGGAAAATTCATATTCGATCTTTTGCGGAGGAATCGCCTCCGTGATCTCGGTTTTGGCGGCACCGGCGGACATTCCGGAAATCCTCAGGTACTTCACCTTCGAGGCAGCATAGAGCGACAAGGCCTCGTCGTTCTGCAGGATCATCGAGTTGCCGCCGTCCACGCCGCTGGCTGCCAGGTTGATCGATGGCTGGAGGACGGCCTCGACCAGACGACGGATCTCTTCGCGCTGGGCGTTGGCCAGTTCGCGGTACTGCATGACGCCGCTGATCGCCTGGGAGGCGAGCACGACCCCGATGATGCTGACGATAAGCGTCGTCTTGATGCTGGACAAATTACTCATGGTTACCCTTACTCAGGCGCGAATTTGAAGCCGGGGTGGAAACCTCGTGTCAGAAACAGGAACCGGGGCGAACCGTGCCCAAGCCAACTGTCGCGGAGGAGGTCCTAGTCACTCTCCTCCGGGGACGGATGTCGTACCGACCACGACATGCTGGTCGGCACTTCCGACCAAGAGCGCTATTTCCTAGTGCCGCATTGCCCGATCTTGCAGTACGCCTGAAAACCGGTATGGCAGGATGCGCAGGTCTGCGCAGACAAGGGGCCCGATCTGGCAGTCACATTCTTTCCGTCTTCGGTGAATACCGCATAGGACGGCACGCTGCCCTCATGCGCCGTCACGAACAGCACCTTCATATCCTTGAGATGCAGGACCATATTGACCCCATCCGGCATCTTGCCGTCGCGCGCCGCAAAGCTCTTGAGGGCCGCCGGGTTGACCAGCACCGCCACCTTGCCCGGACCACCGGCCCGCACCCCGCAATAGGTCTCGACCGTCTTCTGGTAGATCGGCGGCAGGCTCTTAACGTCCGCCTTGCAGTCCGGCAGCGCGCCAATTTGCGTCAAGGGAGTGCTGACCGACGTCCACTTGGCCCAATCAGCGGGGAATTTGACTTCGGCGGCCTGCGCTCCGGTCGCGGCCCAGCACAGCAGAGAGGACACCAGCAATAGCGTTCTTTTCAATTTTCGCTCCATGAAGTTTGTAAAACTCTGTGAAATGGAACTCAATAACAATCATGAGCATAGAGAGCGGCCGCCCGAAGTCAAATCAAAAAATCCGCTTTTCGCAGGAATTCTCCGCCCAACGGGTGCTGATTCGTCCAAAACAAGAAAAAGATAGGAAATTCAATCACACCGCTGGCGCATCCCGACACCGGCTAGGAGCCTGCGCGGCCTCGGGTATTCGGTCGCCGCGGGAGTTCGGCTGCAGGCGGAATGGCTCGGAATGGGCGGACGCAGTAGTGACAACAGCCAGAACATCAATACCTCGTTTAGTCGATCGAGCACCCTGTACGGCCCGTCTGTGCGCATCAACGCGATCTTCTGATCGGTGCGGCCGAGCGCGAAGCCCAGGCCGGGGAAGGCGTGCGGGTCTTCGACCAACCTGGTGACGTGTATTGGACCGCTACTTTCACCTCGGCACTTGGGGCATCCGAGCAAACCGGCCTCGTAAACTTTGCGTATCCGCCGCGCGCTGGGGAAGCGAGCGGCCCCTTTTCCGCCTTGGGCCTGGGCCGGGTCGCACTCGTGTGGTAGCCCGGCGTGCCGGTGGCTGCGTCGTAACTCACTTTCTGCAGACACGCCCGCGCGCGCCGCACAGCGCCTTGGTGGCCCAGAAACTCAGGGGGCAATTGGTGTACGCAAGAACTTGTCCGGATCCAGGCACGCCGCCACAGCCCCGGCGCAAGGATATTCGAGGCGAGGGACATGCCCGAGCAGCGGCGCATCGATGCGTGCAGCGATGGCCTCGATATTGCCGGTCATGTAGTCCATCGCCGGATCGACCGTGTTGGCCACCCAGCCCGCCAGCTTGAGGCCGCGCGCGGCAATCGCCTCGGCGGTGAGCAGCGCGTGGTTGATGCAGCCCAGGCGCAGCCCCACCACCAGTACCACCGGCAGCGCGAGTTCGCGCGCGAGGTCTGCGGTGTCGTAGTCTTGGGTCAGCGGCACGCAAAAACCGCCCACCCCTTCGACCACCACCGCCTGCGCCTGCGCGCGTACCTGGGCGTAGCAGGCCAGAATTCGCTTCGGATCGATGTTCACGCCGTCGATCCGTGCCGCGATGTGGGGCGCGGCCGGCGTGCGCAGCAGGTACGGCGTAGTGAGCTCGCGCGGCAGCTTGAGCGGGGCGCTGGCGAGGATCTGCTCGACGTCCGCGTTGCACCAGAGCCCGTCGCGCAACTCGACGCCGGCGGCGAGCGGCTTCATGCCCGCGGCGCGCAC
>JAOUFA010000127.1 GCA_029858545.1 Betaproteobacteria bacterium | reverse complement strand
CCAGCAGGTGCACGTCGATCGCGGGCAGTTCCATGTGTTCCTTGCCCCAGCCGTTGTGCAGATAAAGGTCGTCGCCCGCGTGAATGATTTTCGCGGGGGGATTGCCGCGGCCGTAGGCCTGGCGCAATACGCCCCCCAGGTCCACCGAGGCGAGGCTCAGCACGACATCGGCGTCCTCCAGCGCGGCCTTCGCCGGCTTGGAGAGCTGATTGAAGGGTTCGCCCACATGCAGCGCGTGGTCGGTGGGTACCATCGCGCCGACTTTCAGGTCCGAGAGCATCGCGGCGCCCAGGCGCTCGGCGAGTTCGACGCGGCGGTCCCAATCGGCTTGTGTGCGGCGACCCCGGCCGAAGAGAATCACCGGGCGCCGCGCGCTCGCGAGCAGGTCGGCCGCGCGGCGCAGTTCATCGGCGGCGGGACGCGAGGGCGCGGCCGGACTGAAACGGGCAAGTTCGGGAATCGCGACGGGCTCGGTGAGCGCCTGTTCCTGTACCGCGGCATCGAGACAGACGTAGACCGGGCCCTGCGGTGCGGTCGCCGTCTGCTGCCAGGCGCGCAGGATCGACTCGGGCAGCGCCGCGACCGACCCGGGCTGATCGTCCCACTTGACGAAGTGGCGAACCAGCGCGCCCTGGTCCTGCGCGGTATGGATCCAGTCGATCCAGGGGCGGCGCAGGACCGCATCGACCGGGCCGGTCGCGCCCAGGATCAGCATCGGCTGCCGGTCGCACCAGGCGTTGAAGATCGCCATCGAGCCGTGCATCAGTCCGACGTTGCTGTGCAGTGCCACCGCCATCGGCCTGCCCGTCGCCTTGGCGTAGCCCTGCGCGATCGCGACGGCGTGTTCCTCGTGCAGGCACATGATCATCTCGGGCGAATGATTGCCCAGATGGTTGACCAGGCTGTCGTGCAGGCCACGATAGCTGGCGCCGGGGTTGAGCGCGATATACGGGATGCCGAGACGGCGCAGCATCTGCGCGGCGACGTCGCTTCCCCAGGCGAGCTTCGTGTCGATGTCCTTCGGCGCGTCGTGGTGCGAGAGCCGTGAGCCAGGGGATTGTGCGCGGTCGGGCATCGTCGGAGTCCATGGAAACAGGGTGCGTATTGTAGCGGTCGCCTCGCCGCAGCCCCGCGTCGTATCGCAGCGCACCGGTTTTTGCGGTGCCGCCGACCGCGGATGGTGTACGCTGTGCACACCATCCGCGCAGGGTTCGCGGCCACCGCAGGACAGGCTCGCCATGGAACGTATCACCATATCGCTCGACGAGGAATTGGCGCAGGCGTTCGATGAACTGATCGCTGCGCGCGGCTACAGCAATCGTTCGGAAGCGGTGCGCGATATGCTGCGCGCACAGCTCGAGGAATTGCGCCAGGCGCGCAACGATTCGCAGCACTGCATCGCCAACCTGTCCTACGTCTACAATCACCACGAGCGCGACCTGGCGGAGCGCCTCGTCGCGCTGCAGCACGATCATCACGACATCACGATTTCCTCGATGCACGCCCATCTGGATCACGAGCACTGCATCGAGAGCGTGATCCTGCGCGGCCCGACCGATGTCGTGCGTCGTTTCGCGAATTCCCTGATTGCGGAGCGCGGCGTGCGCCACGGACTGCTCAACCTGGTCTCGGTGACGATGAAGAAGGATCTTCGCTCGCGCGCCGCGGGGCATCGGCATGACCATGGCGGCACCGAACATCCCACGCACGTTCACGTGAAGCCGCGCAGCTAGCCGCACCGCGCGATTGCAGGGCAGGCCCGGAGTCCGGTATGATGTATCGGCTATTCTTCATATTCGGGATCGGAGTCTGCCTTGGACGTGCTCTCGGAGAGCGGTTTGCTGCTGGTCGCGGCGGTGTTCGCACTGGGAATGAGACACGGGCTGGACGCCGATCACCTCGCGGCGGTCGACGGGCTGACACGCTTCAACCTGGCGGACAATCCGCGCCTGGCACGGTGGTGCGGGACGTTCTTCTCGCTCGGCCATGGCGCGGTGGTGATCGCGATCGCGCTGTTCGTTTGTGTCGCGGCGGGGCAGTGGCAGGCCCCTGCCTGGCTCGGTCCGTTCGGCGCCGGCGTGTCGATCCTGTTTCTGACCGTGTTGGGACTCCTCAATTTGCATGCCGTGCTGCGCGCCGATCCGGCGCAGGTGGTTCATCCGGTTGGCCTGAAGAGAGGCCTGCTCGGCGGCTTGACGCGCGCCGCGAGCCCCGGGTCGGTGGCGCTGGTGGGGGTGCTGTTCGCGCTGTCATTCGACACGGTGAGCCAGGCGGCGATGTTCGCGGTGACCTCGGGCCAGATCGGCGGCTGGCGCCACGCGCTGATGACCGGCGTGGCATTCATGCTGGGCATGCTGGTGGTCGATGGCCTCAACGGTCTGTGGATCTCCCGCCTCATCAGGCGGGCCGATCAGACGGCGCGCATCGTCTCGCGGACGATGGGGCTCGTGGTCGCCGGTATCAGTCTCTCGGTGGCGGCCTACGGCGCCGCCAAGCTGTTCGCGCCTGAACTCGATGTCTGGAGCCGCGGCAAGGAACCGGTGCTGGGGTTGGTGCTTGTCGCGGTCTTGATGCTTGCCTTTGTCCTTGCGTTGCGCCTGGCGCGTACCCGGCCCGCCGGGGGCGTGGCCGACTAGGGTTGCGCCGCGCGGCGGCGCCGCTTGCCCGCAGGAGGACGCGGGTCGGTCATTGCTTCGTCATTCCCGCGCGCGTCGTGCGATGCTTCAGCGAGACGAAGCCGCCGCCGAGCAGGAACAAGGCGTTGGCCCAGAAAACCGGCGGTACGCCGAAGCCCGCGCTGATGCCGCCGAACACGAGCGGCACCAGAATCTGCGTGAACTTGTTGACCGTCAACCGCATGCCGAGCGCCTCGCCCGAGCGACCTGCCGGCGCATGGTTGTAGGTGAGCATGATCGTGATCGGCTGCGCCGATCCCAGCCCCAGGCCGAGGGCGAAGGCGATCGTCATGAGCGTCCACGGTTGCGAGAACAACGGCAGCAACAGGTAGGTGGTCGCGGCGATGAAGAGTGAAGCGGTCAGAATGCCGATTTCACCGAAACGCCGCGACAGGCGCGCAATCGCCAGCCGCACGACGAACGCTGCGGCAGCATAGGCGCCCAGCACGAGTCCGATCCACGAAGCCGACAGCCCGATCGACCTGCCGTAAACAGGGAAATAGAAGGAGAACAATTCGATGCCGGTGAGGGTCACCCCGCTCATGATCAACGTTCGTCGGAGCGGAGCGCTCCTCAGCAGTGCGAGGGTGCCGCCGGCACGCTCCTCGTGCGGCGATCCGGGCCGTGGCGGCAGCAGGCCGCGGAACAGCAGGCAGAGCATGCCGGTGAGCGCCGCGACGACGGCCAGCAGCACGAACGCGACCCGGTAGCCGACGTAATCGACTGACACGCCGGCAAGCACCGGGCCGATGAACGCGGCCACCGAGCCACCGACGGAGAGCAGCGCAAAGTTGCCGCTACGCTGCTGGGCGCCCCCGATCGCGCCGACCGCGTTGTGCACGGACACGTGGAGGAAGATGTGGCCCAGTCCGACCAGCGCGGGACACAGGAACAGCATCGCAATCCCGTCGCCCGACCCCTGTGAACCCAGCGCAGGAGGCAACAATCCCAGCGCCATGACGATTGCGCCGAGCAGAATCGGCGTGCGCACACCGATGCGATCGGAGACTCGGCCGGCGTAGACGGCAAGCAGCAGCGGAAAGACCGCATACAGCGCTGCCAGCACGCCGACCGTGAACGGGCTCGCGCCCAGGTGCAATGCGCTCAGAGCGACGAGGACCTTGCTGCCGCGCTGCGCGATGCTCGACAGGACCGAGAGAAGAACGATGAATCCGACCGACATCGGGTGATTCTTTCAGGTGGAACGCCCGGCTACCTCTCGCGGCAGTATAGCGTCCGTCGCCGGCGCGGCCGGGCGGGCGGCGCCGGTCCCGCCAAGCTCCGCTGAGACGGGGAACACGAGCGATTTGATCACCACCGGTACCGCGCCCGAGGTCTCGAGCAAGGCGCCGATGTCGATGAAGTCGAATTCCTTGAGCAGGATGCCGTCGATCGACACGATCGCGCTCTGCCACTGCGGCATCCGGGGTCTGAGTTCCTCGTGGCAGTGGATTCCGATCAGGCCACCGACATCGCCATCGCCGACCAGAACCAGCGGCAGCCCCTGCGCGAGGATCTCCGACAGGCCGTCGGCAATGCCACGGCAGAACGCATCGAGCCGGGCAAAGGTGGCCGAGCCGCGCCAGCGATAGCACAGCGCGACCGCCTGGGTGGCATGGTGCAGATCGAGACGCCGCAGCGCGGCGCGCACCTCGTGCGCGATCGTGTCCGCATCGAGCGTCTCGTCCTCGATCGGCAGGCGGGGCGCCACCACGGGCAGGTTGCGCAATGGCAGAACGCTTTGCGGGGCAACGAAGATCGTGCTGCCGCTGACCTGGACCGTATATTGCGAGGCGCCGACCACCGTGGCGCGGATGCCCTGCTCGGGCGGCTCGATGCGCGGTCCCCAGTCGCGTACGCGCACGAGGATCGCGCGCGCGAGCAAGGGGCCGAGGTCGCCGAACGCCTGCGGCTCGCGACCGTACAGGTATTCGGAGACGCCGCCCGAGAAGGTGATCGCGTCCGGCACTTGCTCGTTGCGCAGTGGCTCGAGCCTCAGCAGTGCGCGCGTGGCGGCCTGCGGACTCGGTTGCGAGAGAACCTCGAACAGCCGGTCGGCCATGCGCTCGACCATGCGTTCGAGCCGCTTCGCGTCGGGCACCGCTCCGATCTCGAGTCCGAGTCCGACCTCGGCGGCAAACCGCCGGGCCGCTTCTTCGATGCGCGTGACCCGACCTTCGGTGTCGAAGGCAACGACGCGCGCGCCGATGTCCGCTGCGGTCAGTTCGGTGACCTCGCCGGATACACAAATCGCGACCTTCGAGGTTCCGCCGCCGATGTCGACGTTCATGATGCGAGCCGATTCTCGGATCGAACGCGCCGCGGCCCCCGAACCGAATGCCGCGAGGGTTGCTTCCAGCGCATCCCCCGCGCTCACCGAGACAAACTTGCCGGCTTGCGCGGCGAACAGTTCGCCAATTGCCCGCGCATTGCGGCGCCGCACCGCGACGCCGGTGAGGATCAGCGCACCGGTGTCGATTGCGGCCGGGTCGAGCCGCGCGAGCGCGTACTGCCGGTCGACAAAACTCCGCAGCGTAGCGGCGTCGATCGTTACCGCGTCGGCCGCGCCGCCGAGGTAGGGGGTGAGCAGGATCTCCGACTCGTGAACGATCTCGCGTTCGGCAACGACATAGCGATTGTCGAGCCGTTCCAGGACGAGGCGCGAGAAAACGAGGTGCGAGGTCGCGGAGCCGATATCGACGCCCACGCTGAGCAGCCGGATTTCGTCCTCTTCCTCAAGGCTGCGCCGGACGTTGCTGAAGAAGATCCTGCCGCCGGCCTCCTCTTCGATCGGGTCTTCGCGCACACGCTTCCCGACTCAGGCTTGGCGGCGGCGATACAGCGCGCGCCGCGGGCCGCGGGCGCATACGCTGCGCGGCGCGGCCATCAGCCCGGCTTTGCCCCGTGGTCGGCCGGCGCGACATACCAGTCGGGGTGCATGCGGCAGGCCACGCCGTTTTGCTGCAGGGTCTGCTCGTACTCCCGACGAATATACGGATCCTCCATCCAGTACGGAATCGACGTGCCGCCCTCGTTGATGTCGCGCCCGGTGTAGTCGGTGTGCTTCGTTCCCGGTGCGCCGGGATCGCGTCCGGGATTGTGCGGCCCGAACCAGGCGGTCAGCCGAAAGGGATCCTTCGAGACGCTGAAGTGCTGGTGGTACCAGCGCGCGCCGCCGGGAGCCGCCGAGACCATGCCCACCGGTTCGTAGTCGACGCGCCGTACCTCGCTCGCGTGGCCGTCGGTCCATGGGTTGACCCCCAGACGCTCGGGCCAGGTATAGGTATAGCCCTTGCCTTTGAGGCAGATCAGCACCGCGGCCGAAGTGTGGGCATGGGCCTTCGAGTAGCGGCCATTTTCGTGCTGGCCGATCCAGAAATAGAAGCAGTTGTTCGTCATGAACGGTTCGATACGCCGGTAGCCGGGCGAGCGGCGGTTGTCGAGCGGCAATTCGCAACTGACGACGTCCGGAATGAAGTTCGTGCGTCGCATCGCGAGGCCGCGCACCGGGTCGGGCTCGATGTCGTCCTTTGGTTTGAAGAAATCGTCCGCACCGCTGAACCGGTCGCGGAAGACGAACGGATTATTGAACACCGCCTCCGTGTTCTGCAGCATGTTGAGTACGTTCGGCGCCGTCGTGCCCGCCAGCAGCAGCGCGCCGCCCGAAGTCGCGTTGACGAGTCGGTGCCACGCGTTTATCGGGATCGAGAACATCGATCCCTTCTGCCACTCGAATACGTGCTTCCTGGCGTCGCCTTCCTGCCAGACCTCGGTCGTGCCGCGCCCCTCGATGACGAGGAAGATCTCCTCGTACAGGTGCTTTTCCGCGTGCAACGCGCCGGCAGGAGGCACCTCGATCGCGTAGCAGCCCCATTTGGTCTCGGTGCCGACGAGCTGGATGAAATGCCCGCGTCCGCCGGTACGCTTCCATGGCACGAGCGGCAGGTTCTGCACCTTGCTGATGCCGATGTCGCGATACACCGGGATGCCCTCGGACTCCATGAAGGCGTCGTACGGGGTCGGCTGTTTCTTGAATTCTCCGAATCCGGCTTTGCGCGTGCCGGCGGGTTCATGCCAGTGGGTCAGATCCGAGTTGTGCGACATGGCGGCTAGGCTTCCAGTATTCTCGTCCGGCACTCGGGGTCTCGGGCGGAACCGCGCTGCCGGACCCGTGCGTCCGCGTGTTTGGCGCGGTCGTTCGACGCACCGGCCGTTCAAGTTATCGGTTTCCCGGACGACCTTCCGCGCTGGTTCTGATATTCAGAACGTCGTTCCAATTATTTGCGAGCGATAGCAGTTAACCATAGAATGCCCGCGAAATCAATTTGACGCAGGCGCCGGTGCTCGAACCCGTCGCGATGCGTACAGGGGGAATCGAAGCGTGAAAATGGAACGCCCAAGAAGGCCCGGTGCGCGCAGGGCGCGCCTTTCTTCGGTCGCGAACTCGATTCGCCTGGTCAAGGTATTTTCCGAAACGGAATCCGAGCTGGGTATCAGCGCGCTCGCGGCACGTCTCGGGCTCGCCAAGAGCACGGTGCATCGGCTTGCCGCGACGCTGGTCGATTACGATATGCTCGAGCAGAACCGCGAGACCGGACGCTATCGCCTCGGACTGTCGCTCTTTGAACTCGGCTCGCTCGTGCGACGCAAGATGGATGTGTGGGGCGAGGCGCGTCCGCAGCTGCATGCGTTGCGCGAGATGACCGGCGAGACGGCACAGCTTGCGATCTTCGATCATCTCAACGTGTTGTACATCCACAAGATGGAGAGCCGTCAGGCGGTGCGCATGTCCTCGAACGTCGGCTCGCGCGGCCCGGCGTACTGTACCGGCGTGGGGAAGGCCTTGCTCGCGTTCCAGCCTCCCGAGGTGATACGCCTGGTCATCGATGCCGGGTTGGTGCGGCATACGGAGAGCACCATTACGACGGCCGATGCGCTGCAAAAGGAACTTGCGGCAGTACGCGGACGCGGCTACGCGGTGGACAACGAGGAGATGGAGGCGGGGCTGCGCTGCGTGGCGGCGCCGATCCGCGACCACAGCGGGCGCGTCATCGCCGCGATCGGCGTCGCCGGGCCCGTGCAGCGCATGACGCGCAAGATCCTGCAGACCTATGTGCCGCTGGTGACCGCATCGGCCGACGCGGTTTCGCGCCGCCTTGGGTCCGCCTCCGCGCCCAACTTTTCCGCGTCCGAGGAATAGCAGATGTTTCGCGTGCGCATCGAGGGGGGCGCCGAATTCGGCTGCTCCGGCGACGATACGCTGCTGCGTGCGGGGTTGCGCGCCGGGCTCGGGATGCCCTACGAATGCAACGCAGGCTCGTGCGGGGCGTGCAAGGTGGAACTGCTCGGCGGCTCGGTCGCGTCGAACTGGGACGCGGCGCCGGCGTTGGGCGAGCGCGATCGGGCGAAGAATCGCGTGCTCGCCTGTCAGTCCGTGCCGAGGACCGACTGCACGATCAAGGCGCGCCTGCGCGAAGAGTTCCGCGCGCGCGATCTGCCGAGGCGCTTTCGCGCATCGCTCGCGGCGATGCGCGATCTCACACACGATATGCGCGAATTCAGCTTTCGGGTCGAGGGCGCGCCGGGCTTTCGTCCCGGCCAGTATGCGCTGTTCGATCTCGAAGGCGTGCCGGGCGGTTGGCGCGCCTATTCGATGGCGAATGTCGACGACGGCAGTGGCGAATGGCAGTTTCAGGTCAAGCGCGTGCCGGGGGGCGCGGGCAGCGCGGTGCTGTTCGATCGGCTCGCGCACGGGGCCGATATCGGGATCGACGGGCCGTACGGACACGCCTGGCTGCGCACCGACAGTCCGCGCGACATCATCTGCATCGGCGGCGGATCGGGACTGTCGGCGGTGATGTCGATCGCGCGCGGAGCGGCGGCGCAGTCCGCGCTGGCGGAGCGCGAGGTTCATTTCTTCTACGGTGCACGCGGACCGCGCGACGTCTGCGGGGAGGACATGCTCGCGCAACTTCCCGGCTACGGCGTGCGTATTCATTACCATCCGGTGATATCGATGCCTTCGGCGATCGAGCGCGACACGTGGCAGGGTCGCACCGGATTCGTTCATGACGCGGTGCGGGAGGCGTTCGGCGACCGGCTGGCCGGGTTCGAGTTCTATTTCGCGGGGCCGCCGGCAATGGCGCAGGCGGTGCAGTCGATGCTTGCGGCGAACAAGGTTCCCCACGCGCAGATTCATTACGATAGTTTCTATTGAATGGAGTCGACCTTGCCCAAGCCCTGCCTTTCTCGCGCTCGCCGCGGCGATGACCGCGGCGATGCGCTCGCGTTGCGCAACGGATCCGGCATCTGATATGGCGGATGACGCGGACAAAGGAAAGGGCCACCGTCTCGTAGACCATCTGTCCGGCCTCGACGCGGTACACTCGCACGACGAGGGCGATTTCGATCATGATCATGATCACGACGATTTCGGACCCGACGCCGACCCCACCGACAATTCCCTCTGGCTCGCCGACAACATCACGCTCGTCAGCGTCGGCATCGATATCGGTTCGTCCGGGACGCAGGTGATTTTTTCGCGCGTGCACCTGCGCCGCCTGTCGGAGGATCTCACCAGCCGTTATTTCGTGATCGGACGCGAGACGCTGTATCAGT
>JAOUFA010000126.1 GCA_029858545.1 Betaproteobacteria bacterium | reverse complement strand
GACGTCGTCGAGTTGGGAAAGTACAAGCTCAAATACATGGCCGAGGGCGGTCAGCAGGTTTCGGCTGCGGCCGCGGATTTCGAGAAGACGATGGTATTGCGCCCCGCCGCGATGAAGGCCGCGCAGCAGGCTGCGCAGCAGCCCGCCGCCGCGCCGGCAAGTCCCGCCGCGGCGGCGAATCCCGCTGCCGCCGCGCCGGCAGCGGCCGCGGCACCGCGGGCGGCGCAGCCCCTGGGGGCGATTCAGATCCTATCGGGCGGCAATGCCGGTAAGGAGCTGGAGTTGAGCAAGCCGCTGACCACCCTGGGAAAGCCGGGCGTGCAGGTCGCGGTGCTCACCCGGCGCCCCCAAGGCTATTTCATCACCCATGTCGAGGGTGCCAATGCGCCGACCGTCAACGGGCAGACAATCGGTACCGCGCCCCATGCCCTCAAGGATCACGATCTGATCGAGATTGCCGGTGTGAAGATGGAGTTTTTCCTCAAAGGATGAGCCGTCCCGGGAATGGGCGGTAGCACCGACCGCCCGCCGATGGGCAAGCATTTCCAGTCCACCTCCTCGGGCTGTGCCTCGCCGGTTGGCCGGCGTCCCACCAGGAGCAAGGCGTGAAACAGCATATTGTCCGCATCGGGATCGGTCTGCTCGTCACGCTGTTCTTTGCCTGGCAAGTGGTGCGGCAAGCGGACGACAGCCTGATCGCACGGCTGGACGGGATAATCTACGACGCGCGCTTGAACGCCACGATGCCCGGCGGCGTCGACCCGCGTATCGTCATTCTCGACATCGACGACAAGAGTTTGCAGGAGCTTGGCCAGTGGCCCTGGCCGCGCGATCTGCTTGCGCGAATCATCGACAAGCTATTCGATCGCTATGCAATCGGGGTCTTGGGATTCGATATCGTGTTCGCCGAGGCCGATACGTCGTCGGGCATCGCCACACTCGACCGGCTCGCGCAGACGGAACTCAAGGATAGCGCAGGCTTTCAGCGGAGCTATCGGCAACTCCGGCCACAACTCGATAACGACGCTTTGTTGGCGCGGGCGATTCGTGGTCGCCCGGTGGTGCTGGGCTACTACTTCGATCCGCGCGCGGACGCGAGACGCATCGCTGCGATTCCCGAGCCCGCGCTTCCCAAGGGCACGTTTTCGCGCAGGAAGATCGATTTCCTCGCGATGACAGGATATGGCGGAAATCGGCCGGAGTTGCTGAGCGGCGCGGCGGCGGCAGGGCACTTCTTTCCCTGGGTCGATTCCGACGGCACCGTGCGCAGGGTGCCGATGCTGGTCGAATTGGACGGCGCGTATTACGAGGCGCTTTCCGTTGCCATGATGCGCACGATCCTCGGTTCGCCGAAGGTTGAGCCAGGCTATCCCGCGGATGCGTTTTTGCATCGCGGCTACTCCGGCCTCGAGTGGTTAAAGCTCGGCAAGGTAATTGTGCCGGTGGATGAAATGGTTCGTACCCTGGTACCGTATCGAGGCAGAGCGGGCAGCTTTCCCTACGTTTCCCTCTCGGACGTCGTCGCCGACCGTATCTCCCCCGAGCGACTCAAGAACCGGATCGTGTTGGTCGGCGCCACCGCGGCAGGATTGCATGATCTGCGATCCACTCCGGTCGGCAGGAGCTATCCCGGTGTCGAGGTTCACGCCAACCTCATCGCGGGAATGCTGGACGGCACGCTCAAGCAAAAACCCCCCTACGTGCTGGGTGCGGAGCTGGTTCTGTTGACGATCATCGGTGTGGGCCTGTCCATCGCAATTCCGATGCTCTCGGCGCTTTGGGGCAGCGTGACTTTCGCGGCGACGGTGTTGTTCGCGATCGTTCTGAACCTGCTGCTGTGGACCGAAGCCGATCTGGTGATGCCATTGGCATCGGCGCTGCTGATGAGTGCGGCCGTTTATACCGTGAACATGGCGTTTGGATTCTTTGTCGAGTCGCGCGCCAAGCGCCAGGTGGTCGGACTGTTCGGACAGTATGTCCCGCCTGAACTGGTCGATCGTATGGCACGCGATCCGGAGATCTACAACATGGAGGGCAGGGAGGAGGTGCTGACAGTGCTCTTCGCCGACGTGCGGGAGTTCACGAATATTTCGGAGAGCCTCAGCGCGAAGGACCTTTCGGCCTATATCAATGAATACCTCACCGCCATGTCGCTCGTCATACACAAACACGGCGGAACGCTCGATAAATACATCGGCGACGCGATAATGGCCTTCTGGGGCGCCCCGGTGGCCGATCCCGAGCATGCAAAGAACGCCGTTCTCGCCGCGCTCGAAATGCAGCAGCGCGCCCGAACCCTGAGTCAGGAGTTTCAGGAAAAGGGCTGGCGGGAGGCGCGCATTGGAATCGGTTTGAACAGCGGACTGATGCGCGTCGGCGACATGGGATCGAAGTTGCGCAAGGCCTACACTGTCATGGGCGACGCGGTAAATCTGGGATCGCGCCTGGAGGGACTTACCAAGGAATACGGCGTCGATATCCTCATCGGTGAGGAAACCCGCAAGTTGACGAAGAATATCGTCTATCGCGAAATCGATCGAGTGCGCGTCAAGGGCAAGGACGAGGCGATCGCGACGTATCAACCTGTGTCACTGGAGGGGCAACTCAGCGCCGTGCAGCAGGAGGAATTGAAGCTCTGGAGCCAGTGCCTGCGGTATTACCGCGCGCAGAACTGGGATCGCGCGGAAGTGGATTTGCTCAATCTGCGGCGAATGGCTCCCGACTGCCAGCTATACGAAATCTACGCCCAGCGCGTGGCACGCCTGCGTAATGCGCCGCCGCCGCCGGGGTGGGACGGTGTGACGACCTATCATACGAAATAGCGGTTGATTGAGTCTGCAGGGTCGTCTCCGCGGACGGAGATCAATTGATCAGATAACTCCAAAACGTGACATAAATCATGCAGGGCAGTGTTGAATCTTCGGCCACCTGAGGCTAGGATAGCCCGATCTCTCGTCGGATGACGATGGCGGGCATAGGCGGGACTGGCCGCGAGGCGGTCCCCGCCCTGCTGCGGGTCGCGCAGAGTGCCGCAGTGTCGGGATATTCCTGAGTTCGCAATTGGAGGTTGTAGATGAGCGCAGTGCTTGGCCAGCAGACTGGGACGCAGGGCGATGTGGGTGCCCGTTTGGCGTTTCAGAAGCATCTGCAGGCGGTCGCCAACAAGATCCACGCGACCAACAATATCGACGAGATCATGCTGGAGATCGGCGCCGATGTCTGCGCACTATTCAATGCCGATCGCCTGACCGTTTACGCGGTTAGCGACGACAAGCAATCGATCATTTCAAAGGTGAAGACCGGGCTCAATTCGTTCAAGGATTTGAAGCTGCCAATCGCAGAGCATTCGATCGCGGGTTACGTGGGCCTCGCGAAGAAGACCATCAATATCCGCGACGTTTACGACGAAAACGAATTGCGAGGAATTAATCCGAACCTTCGTTTTCTGCAGGAGGTCGACAAACGCACGGGTTACCGTACCAAACAAATGTTGGTCGCTCCAATTATCGACCAGCAGGGATCGGAACTGATCGGCGTCGTCCAGCTGATCAACAACAAGGCAGGCCTGCCGTTCGGCACGCTCGCCGAGGATGGTATGACCGAATTGGCGCAGACGCTGTCGATTGCGTTTCGCCAACGCCAGAAGCCCCAGGCGGTCAAGACCAAGTACGATTTTCTGATCGCCGACGCGGTCCTGTCGGCCGGCGAATTCGACCTCGCCTCGCGCCAGGCCCGCAAGAAGGCCGTCGATATCGAGACCGTGCTGGTCGAGGAATTCCAGGTAAAGCTTCCCGCGATCGGGCAGGCACTGTCGAAGTTCTTCGGCGTCCCGTACGAGCCGGTCAAGTCCGACCGCGTCAAGCCGATGGACTTGCTGAAGAATCTCAAGCGCGAGTACGTGGAGTCGAACTTGTGGCTTCCCGTCGACGAAGGCAAGGAAGGCCTCGTCATTCTGTGCGTCGATCCGGAGCGCATCCGGAGTTCACGCATCGCGGCGAACGTCTTTCCGAAGGCGCGCCTCGTCTACAAGGTCACGACGCACAAGGAATTCCTCGACACGGTCGTGCAGTTCTATGGCCAGGACACTGCCGACTCGGGCGATATCGGCGACATGCTTTCCGGGATGGAAGGCGACACCGAGGGCGAGTCGGACTCGAGCTCCGGCGATGATGTCTCGGCGGCGGCCGACAACGAACTGGTGAAGCTCGTCAACAAGGTGATCATCGATGCGTACAACCAGGGTGCATCGGATATCCACATCGAGCCCTACCCAGGCAAGGCCAAAACCGAGATCCGCTTTCGCCGAGACGGTACGCTCGCGAACTACATCGAGATTCCCGCGAGCTACCGCAATGCCATCGTGGCGCGCCTCAAGATCATGTGCGACCTCGACATTTCCGAGAAGCGCAAACCCCAGGACGGCAAGATCAAATTCAAGAAATTTGGCCCGCTCGACATAGAGTTGCGGGTCGCAACGATTCCGACGCAAGGCGGCGTTGAGGACATCGTGATGCGGATACTGGCCGCGGGCGAGCCGATTCCGCTGGACAAGCTCGGACTGACCGCCCGCAATGCCGAGGTTCTGAAGAAGACCGTCAGCAAGCCATATGGGCTGTTCTTTGTCTGCGGCCCGACCGGTTCGGGCAAGACAACTACGTTGCACTCCGTGCTCGGCCACCTCAATACGCCGGATACCAAGATCTGGACCGCTGAGGATCCGGTTGAAATCACGCAGAAGGGCTTGCGGCAGGTGCAGGTCAACAAGAAAGCGGGGCTCGACTTCGCTGCGGTGATGAAGGCGTTCCTGCGCGCCGACCCGGACATCATCATGGTCGGCGAGATGCGCGACAAGGAAACGACCGGGACCGGCATTGAGGCCTCTCTGACGGGTCACCTCGTATTTGCGACGTTGCATACCAACTCGGCACCGGAGTCGATCATTCGCCTGCTCGACATGGGCATGGACCCCTTCAACTTCGCCGATGCGTTGCTCGGTATTCTTGCGCAGCGTCTGGCGAAGCGCATATGTTCGAAATGCAAACAGGCCTATACGCCGGATGCCGCCGAGATCAAGGCGCTGCTGACCGAATACTGCAGCGAACTGCATAATACCGACGCCTTCCAGAAGGATCCCAAGGGGGCGGTCGAAAATGTCTACCGGGATTGGGTGAAGAACTACGGTAACGACAAGGGGCAGCTCACGCTCTACAGGCCGGTGGGCTGCGATACCTGTGGCGGCAGCGGATTCAAGGGGCGGGTCGGTCTGCACGAATTGCTTATCGCCTCGGATCGCATGAAAAAGTTGATCGCGGAGAAGGCGCGCGTGGCGGAAATGCTCGCGGTCTGTTTGGAAGAAGGCATGCGCACCTTGAAACAGGACGGCATCGAGAAGACCCTCATGGGAGTCACGCACATCAAGGAAGTGCGCGCGGTGTGCATCAAGTAGCCTCGTTTCGCGGGCAGGGGATGGGATGGAACGCGCGACATACGAAAGTGACAACGGGGATGCGGAGCATGCTGCGCAAGACGTATTTCGCCGGCTCGAGCAGCTCAATGCCATTGGCGCGGCGCTATCCGCGGAACGCGATCTGGATCGACTGCTCGAGAACATACTCGTCGCGGCAAAGACCATCACCAATGCCGACGGAGGGACGCTGTACCGCGTCACCGAAGAGGGAACGCTGCGTTTCGAGATCGTACGAACCAGCAGCCTCGAATACTATCTCGGCGGTACGAGCAGTGCACCGGCATCCTTCTACCCGATTCGGCTCTACCTGGACGGCAAGCCCAACCACGGAATGGTGGCGGCGTACTCCGCGCTGACCGGCAAGACCGTCAATATCGCCGACGCCTACGCGGCAGAGGGCTTCGATTTTTCGGGGACCAAGGCATTCGACGCGAAGACCGGGTACCGATCAAAGTCATTTCTCACGGTGCCGATGCGCAATCATGAGAACGAAATTATCGGGGTGCTGCAACTCATCAACGCGATGCGCGGCGCTACCGCCGAAGTGGTGCCGTTTTCTCCGGCCGATCAACGCCTCGCGGAATCACTTGCCTCGCAGGCGGCGATCGCTCTCACCAATCGCATGCTGATCGATCAGCTCGAGCGGCTGTTCGAGTCGTTTATCGGACTGATTAACGCCGCGATCGACGAGAAGTCGCCGTATACGGGTGGGCACTGCCAGCGCGTGCCGACACTGACCATGATGCTCGCGGAGGCGGCCGCCGATCAAAGCAACCCGCTTCCCGGGTTTTCGATGACCGAGAAGGACCGCTATGAGCTGAAGATCGCCGCGTTGCTGCACGATTGCGGAAAGATTACGACACCGGTGCATGTGGTCGACAAGGCGACGAAACTGGAAACCATCTTCGATCGGATCCATCTCGTGGATACGCGTTTCGAAGTTCTCAAGCGCGATGCCGAAATTGCCTTGCTTCGCGCGCAGGCGGGCCTCGCTGCGCGGGGGGCGGGCCGCGAGGCGATGCTTGCCGCGGAAGAGCAGTATCGTCTGCGACTGCGCCAGCTGGACGAGGATCGCGCATTCTTGCGCACCTGCAATGTGGGCGGCGAGCGCATGCGTGATGCGGATATGGAGCGGGTGCGTGCCATCGGGCGATACCGGTGGACCGATGTGGCGGGGCACGAGGCGAACTTTCTGACCGAGAACGAGGTGCAGAACCTCACCATACGCGCCGGTACCCTGGCGACGGAAGAGCGTGAGATCATCAATCACCACATTGTCTCGACCATCAGGATGCTCGAGGCGCTTCCCTGGCCCAAGCACCTCAAGAACGTCCCGGAATTGGCAGGCGGGCATCACGAGCGCATGGACGGGAAGGGCTATCCGAAGGGTTTGACGGGCGAACAGATGTCGGTCCAGGCGCGCGCAATGGGCATCGCGGACATCTTCGAGGCGCTGACCGCCAAGGACCGGCCGTACAAGAAGGGCAAGACGCTTTCCGAGTCGCTTGAGATCCTGGGTAGGATGAGCGAGAGCGGGCATGTCGATCCGGCGCTTTTCAGGCTGTTTGTGCAGGCCAAGGTCTACCGCCGCTATGCGGAGACGTTTCTGGATCCGGAGCAGATCGACGAGGTTGACGAGTCCAGGATTCCCGGGTTTTCGCCTTGAAATTGTCCGGGCAGGATGCGTCGCTCGGCGGCGACGCAAGGGAGAGTAGGTTGCCGCGACGGGGGATTGCGTTCGTGGCGGCGATGTTCGTAGTGCCTTTCTTGCTGCCCTACCATCGTTTTCCCCTGACTTCCTATTTCAGCGAGTGGCTCGCGCTCGTTCTGGGAATCGGTGCGCTGACGGTGCTTTGGGGACGTCGCTCCCGGGAGGGGCTTGCGTTGCCGCGGATTGCGTTGCTGCCGTTGGCGTTGGCGGCAATACTCGGCGTGCAGGCGGTGCTTGGCATGGTGCCGTACGCGGGACAGGCGCTTGCGGCAATCGCCTATCTCGTCTGGGCAAGTGCACTGATCGTTCTGGCGGCGGTTCTGGAGCGTGAAGCGGGATCGGAAGCGATCGTACGCGTGCTGGCATGGTCGCTCGTGGTCGGTGGATTGCTCAGCGCGCTCGCGGCACTGATTCAGCACTATTACGGAAGTTCGTGGTTCATCGGTCCGCTGGTGGCGCGCAAGAGCGGCAACCACGAGGTGTACGGCAACCTTGGGCAGCGCGGTCACTTCGCAAACTACATCACGTTGGCGCTCTTCTCCGTGGCCTATCTGCGATCCAGGCAGTATCTACGATGGGGGGCAGCGCTCGTTCTCTGCTTGCCAATGCTCTTCGTACTGGGCCTTTCCGGATCGCGAATCGCATGGCTGTTTCTGCTTTGGGGAGTGGGACTGTCTCTCGCGATGTGGCTCGCGCAGCGCGGGAGCAGGGCGATACGCGGCCTGGCGGCCTGCCTGGGTATGACGCTGATCGGATTCGTCGGGGTGCAGGAAATCGCCAGCCTTTCATCACTCGTTCCGGCGGGCGGCGCAATAACCGCAACCGAGCGCTTGTTCGCCGAGTCGACGGGGCCGTCGGAACGAATCCAGCTTTGGACCGAATCGTGGTGGGCGTTTCTAAGAGCGCCTGTGTTCGGCTGGGGTTGGGGCGGCTTTCCGACGATGCACTTCGAATATCAGGCCGGGCATACTACGGTCGCAGGACACGATCCGTACCACCAGGCGCACAATCTGGTGTTGCAGTTGATGGTGGAAACCGGCGCAGCCGGGACCCTGTTGGTCGTCGGCGGCACACTCGCATGGCTTTGGGGCCTGCGGCGCCAGATTTTCAGCCTCGAGCGATGGTGGCAACTCGCGGTTCTCGGGGTGCTGGCGGTACACAGCATGAGTGAATTCCCGCTCTGGTACTCGTACTTCCTGGGCGTGACGGCGATTCTGTTGGGATTGGGCGGCGCACCTCGGGCGCCGGCGGCCTGGGCATCGTCTTTGCGTCCACTGGTCGCGGCATTGTCGGTTCTCGGGAGCTTCTATCTGGTTTACAACTACTCTGCATACCGCGATTTCGAGCGCATATTCGTCGGCAAGGGCAGTGGCCTGGAGGACCACGCAGCGCAGAGCCGCGGGGTAGCGCGCGCGTTGTCGGACCCGATTCTGAGACCCTACGGCGAACTTGCGATCGCCTTTTCGACCGCTGTCGAACCCGATCGCGTGGCGCAGAGGCTTGCGCTTGTGCGACGCGCGAGCCGCTTTGCCCCCTACTATCCGATCGTGTACAAGCAGGCGATGTTGCTCGCGATGGCGGGAGAGCAGAAGGCCGCAGTCGATGAACTCGTTCGTGCGAAGCATGTTTACCCGCAGGAGTGGCCGCCGATCCGCGCGCAGATAACGGAACTCGCGGCACGCTATCCGGGAAGGTTCGAGGCCCTCCTATCTGATGACCGGAGGAAGCATGGCGAAGAGTAGTCATCGCAACCGAATTCGCGGTGGCATTTCGCCAAAAATTGACAGTCTGAGTGACCAGTTGCGTCACATCCTCCGTTCGAGGCGGGTTGCAAGAATTTGCAAAAATCCGTAACAGACTGATTAGTCAAACAATTGGCACTGTACTTCTATCCCGCAAACAGGCATGCTTATTGCATTCCTTGTCGATGCCGGCGACTGAAATCCGGTTGCCAAAGTCGTTGGAAAGGTCGTTGCAGAGAAATTGACGGGCCGCAAGGATGTGCGGTGATCACTTTGAACAGGAGATTTTTTATGAAGAAGGCATTGCAAAAAGGTTTTACCTTGATCGAACTGATGATCGTGGTTGCGATTATCGGTATTTTGGCAGCGGTGGCGATTCCGGCCTATCAGGACTACATCGCGCGTTCGCAG
>JAOUFA010000558.1 GCA_029858545.1 Betaproteobacteria bacterium | reverse complement strand
AAGGCCTGTCATTGTTATTGTTCTCCCGATCCCGGCACCGGCACCAGCGCCGACCACGGCGATCGCGGGAAATGTTGCCCGGCACGGCACATCGAGTCAAGGCCGGTTCGACAACATTCCCGCAGGAAGAATCTATTCCAGCAGGCGAACCGGCCTATGAAGTGAGCGCACAGCCGGCATCGAACGCGGCGGCGTTTCGCTCCGCCAGAGGGCCTGCGCGGAACCGCTCGAGCACCTGTGCTCGGAGCGCCGCCGGCGGGAACGGCAGCCTCGCGGCAGCGGCGCCGAGCATCACGCTGTTGGCGAGGCGCACATCGCCCAGCCGTGCGGCGACGCCGCGCGCATCCACCTCCTGCACATGGCGATTCGCGGCGCGCAATTCCGCCGCCGGGTCGGTTGGGTACTGATGCAAACCCGATGACACGATCGGCGGCACCGCGCGCCAGGCGTCGAGCAATACCCAGCCCTCGGTCGTGAGGTAGTGTCCCCAGCGCAGACCCTCGGCCGCTTCGAATGCGATCAGCAGCGCAGCCGTTCCGGGTCGGATCTCGCTCGCGCCGATGCGCTCTCCTATTCTCAATTGCGAGCAGACCACGCCACCTCGCTGCGACATCCCGGTGACCTCGGTCTTGCTCGCTGCAAACCCGGCATCGAGCGCCGCGCGCGCGATCGCCTCGGCGGCGGTCATCACGCCCTGCCCTCCGATTCCGACCACCAGTACATCGACGGTCATCATGCCGCGACGATCGCGCCGCGCGCGCAGGCCTTCGCGCACAGTTCGCAGCCGGTGCACATTGCCGGCTCGATCGCCGCCCAGGCCAGATCCACGACGGCGCCGCTCGATCGCTCCTGGCGCTCACGGCGCGTGACCGTGATTGCCGGACAGCCCATCTCGAGACAGCGCGCGCAGCCGTTGCATTGCTCTTCGACCACCGCGAACGGGGCGCGCCGCTCGAAGTCCGGGGTGAGCACGCAGGGCCGGGTGGTGATAATGACCGAGGGTTCCGGCGCCTTCATTTCTTCGCGCAGCACTTTGAAGAACACCGGCAGTGCATACGGATCGACTACGCGCACCCGCTCGGCGCGCACGCCGAGCGCCTCGACCAGCCTGGCGAAATCCAGCCGCGGCGCATCCGTGCCATCGAGCCGCCGCCCGCTGCCGGGATTGTCCTGGCCCCCGGTCATCGCGGTCGCGCGGTTGTCGAGCAGCAATACGGTCACGTTGCCGCCCTGGTAGGCGATGTTGGCGAGCGCGGGCATTCCGGTGTGCAGAAAAGTCGAATCGCCGATCACCGCGAGCACCGGCTTCGCGGCGGCGTCGCCGGTGAAAGCCTTCGCCATGCCGTGTGCGACGCCAAGCGATGCGCCCATCGAAATGATGCTGTCCATCGCGTTCCACGGCTCGCCGCAGCCGAGCGTGTAGCAGCCGATGTCGCCGCAGATGATCGTATCCTTCAACTGTCCGAGCCAGAAGTACACCCCCATGTACGGACAGCCGGCGCACAGCGTCGGCGGACGCGGAAACACGCGCTGCGGCGCGGGCAGCGCGCTGCCCGCGCCGTGGCCCAGGAGCCGACGAACCGCCTGTTCGATCGCCGGCGTGGTGACCTCGCCCTGCGGCGGAAGCAGTTCCCTGCCGCGCACCGAGATTCCGGCCGCCCTGAGTTCCGTCTCGGCCAGGGGTTCGCTTTCCTCCACGACCAGGATCCGATCGACGCTTGCCGCAAACTTGCGCGCGAGGGCGACCGGCAAGGGATGCGAAAACCCGAGCTTCAGCACCGGTGCCCGCGGAAACGCCTCGCGCACCGCGTGGTACGCCGGCCCGGATACGACAAAGCCGAGCGCCGGATCCGTACCGGGTTCGACGAGGTTCCAGCGCGAGGTCTCGGTCTCCACGGCGAGCGCCGCGTCGCGCGCTGCGCGCAGCGTGAGGCGCTTGCCGACATGGTTCGGAGTGATGATCCAGCGCTCGACGTCGCGCTGGTAGCCGTGCAGCGCGCGGTCGGGCGCTGCACGATCACCCACGACCAGCGTTCGCTTGACGTGCGAGACACGCGTCGTCAGCCGCAGCAACACCGGCACCTGATGGCGCTCGGAGACCGCGAAAGCCTCCCTGGTCATTGCATAGGCCTCGGCCGCGTCGGCGGGCTCGAACACCGGCAGATGGACGAACCGCCCCCAGTAACGCGAATCCTGTTCGTTCTGCGAGGACGAAAATCCGATGTCGTCCGACACCGCGATGACAAGTCCGGCCT
>JAOUFA010000125.1 GCA_029858545.1 Betaproteobacteria bacterium | reverse complement strand
CCATGCTCGAGAGCGGCGCGCGCTATCTGCCCATCGTGCACGAAGGGCAGATCGTCGGCGTGATCTCGTTTCGCGACGTGGCCAAGGCGATTCTCGAAGAGCAGGAATTCGAGAACAAGATGCTGAAGGGTTACATCAAGAACTGGCCGGCGTAGCCGATATCCCAAAATTGCAGCGACGTAACTTCCTGTTGGGCGCGTCGGCGTTCGCTGCGAGCGGGGCGGGAATCGCGGGCTGGCGATACTGGCCGGAACAGGGACTGTGGAACCCCTGCGGTGCGCGCTTGCCGGGGCGGCTCGCCGGGCACGAACTGGTCGCCGCGGCGTGGGAGGGCATCGACCCGGCGCAGTTCTGGGACACGCATGCGCATCTCGCCGGCACCGGCGATTCGGGCGGCGGCATCTGGCTCAACCCCCGGATGCAAAGCGTATTCAGTCCCGCCGAGTACCTGCGGCGGATCTTCTTTCTCAATGCGGGTTGCGCGCACGAAGCGGCGGGCAGCGTCGATCGAGCCTATGTCGAGCGCATGCACAATCTGATCGACGGCCTGAGGCCCGGCACGAAGATGATGCTGTACGCATTCGAGCGCGCGTACGACGAAACGGGCCGCGCCGACCTGGAACGTACCGCCTTCTACGTTCCCAACGGCTACGCGCGCGATACCGCGCGCGCGCATCCGCGCTATTTCGAATGGATCGCGTCGATCCATCCCTATCGCGCGGACTGCGTCGAGGCGCTCGCCGAGGCGCGGCGGGACGGCGCGCGCGGGGTGAAATGGCTGCCCGCGGCGATGGGCATCGATCCGGCCTCGCCGCTTTGCGATCGCTTCTATGCGGCGCTCGCGCGCGAGAACCTGCCGCTCATCTCGCATGCCGGCGAGGAACGCGCGGTGGTCGGACATTACGCGCACGATCTGGGCAATCCCCTGCGCCTGCGTCGCGCGCTCGATGCAGGGGTGCGCGTGGTGGTCGCGCACTGCGCCTCGATGGGAACCGACCGCGATCTCGACCGCGGCGAGAACGGCCCCTATGTCGCGAGTTTCGGCCTGTTCGCGCGCATGATGGACGATCCGCGTCACGCGAACCGCCTGTTCGGCGATATCTCGGCGATAACTCAGATCAATCGCGCCGGCGCAGCGCTCGCCAGCATCCTCGCGCGCGCCGATTGGCACGCGCGGCTGCTCAACGGCTCGGACTATCCGCTACCCGGGCTGATGCCCGTATTCTCGGTCGAATACCTGGTGTCGATCGGATTGCTGGACGCGAGCGCCGCGCCGATCCTGAGCGAGATCCGGACCTACAACCCCCTGCTGTTCGACTTCGTCCTCAAGCGCCATGTGCGTTCCGCGGGCCATGCGTTCGACGCGCAGGTATTCCGCACACGGGACTTTTTCGCCGATCCCCCCCGATTGGAGCGTCTCGCCCGACGCGGCGATCCTTCGCGCGTGCCCTCCTGAATCGGGAATTCTCCCGACCATCCCGGTGAGAGGCCGGGGCAAGGACATTGCAGACCCCTGTGCTAAGCTTGCCCGCATGTCGGGCAATACTTTCGGCACGCTCTTTTGTGTCACGTCGTTCGGCGAGTCGCACGGCCCCGCGCTCGGCGGCGTGGTCGACGGCTGCCCTCCGGGTCTCGAACTGTCCGAGGCCGATCTTCAGAAGGATCTCGATCGCCGCAAACCCGGCAGTTCGCGCCATGTGACCCAGCGGCGCGAATCGGACCGCGTAGAAATCCTCTCCGGAGTCTACGAGGGCCGCAGCACCGGCACGCCGATCGGCTTTCTCGTGCGCAACGAGGACCAGCGCTCCAAGGACTACGCCGCGATCGCCGCCAAGTTCCGCCCCGGCCACGCCGACTACACCTATTTCCAGAAATACGGCCTGCGCGATCCGCGCGGCGGCGGACGCGCTTCGGCGCGCGAGACCCTGGTACGCGTGGCGGCCGGCGCGATCGCCAAGAAGTGGCTGGCGCTACGGCATGGCGTGCGCGTGCGCGGCTACCTCGCGCAACTCGGAAACATACCCATCGCACTGCGCAGCTGGGACGCGGTCGAGTCCAACCCGTTTTTCGCACCCGATCCGGCGGTGATCCCGGAGCTCGAGGCCTATCTCGACGCACTGAGAAAGAGCGGCGACTCGTGCGGCGCGCGGGTGAACGTGGTCGCCGAGAACGTCCCGGTCGGCTGGGGCGAGCCGGTCTACGGGCGTCTGGACGCCGACCTCGCGGCGGCAATGATGTCGATCAACGCGGTGAAGGGCGTCGAAATCGGCGCCGGATTCGCGGCGATCGGACAAAAAGGCAGCGAGCACGGCGACGAAATGACGCCGAAGGGTTTTGTCTCGAATCACAGCGGAGGAATCCTGGGCGGCATCTCGACCGGCCAGGAGATCCGCGTCTCGATCGCGCTGAAGCCGACCTCCAGCATTCGCATTCCGAGACGCAGTATCGATACCAACGGCCAGGCGACGAGCGTTGCCACCGAGGGGCGGCATGACCCCTGTGTCGGCATCCGCGCCACACCGATCGCCGAGGCGATGCTCGCCTGCGTGCTGATGGATCATGCATTGCGGCATCGGGCGCAGTGTGGCGACGTGACGCCGCCGGTCGAACCCTTGCGCGGTGCCGGGTAGATTACCGGCCGGGGAATTTGCTTCGCCGTGCTAGAAAACGGCGGAATAATCAATTAGAGTATCGCTTGAGGTATTCCCGCGAAAGGAAAACAACATGAGCGGCAAGGGGCAGTTGTTACAAGACCCGTTCCTGAATGCGCTGCGCAAGGAGCATATTCCGGTGTCCATCTATCTGGTCAACGGCATCAAGCTGCAGGGACAGATCGAGTCGTTCGACCAGTATGTCGTTTTGCTGCGCAATTCGGTGACGCAGATGGTGTACAAACACGCCATCTCGACGGTAGTTCCCGCTCGCGCGGTGACCATCAGTCCGGAGAAGGACGTCGAGGCCTAGCGCGCTGCAGCGCAAGGGCGTACCGGGCGGCGCATGATCGGAGGCCCACCGGGCCGCATCCCTTGCCGACCCCCGCGTTCCTCCCGGCAACCGTCTTCCCGCGAACCTCTTCCCCCGCCTGCTTGCTCGAACAACCTGCCGCCGCCGACCCCACCGCCGCGGTGCTGGTCTGCCTGGATTTCGACGATTCCGGCTACGAGGCGGGGATCGAGGAGATCGCCCGTCTCGCCGAAAGCGCGGGAGCGCGTCGGCATGAAGTCGTGCGCGGGCGGCGTTCGCGGCCCGACCCCAAACTCTTCGCCGGTAGCGGTAAGGTCGACGAAATCGGTCGTGCCGCCGAGGCGCTCAACGCCGGGACCGTGATTTTCAATCACGCGCTGTCGCCCGCGCAGCAGCGCAACCTGGAGCGCGTATTCCTTCGCCGCGTCATGGACCGCACCGACTTGATCCTGGAGATCTTCGCGCAGCGCGCGAAAACCACCGAGGGAAAGCTCCAGGTGGAACTCGCCCAATTGGAACGCCTGTCGACGCGCCTGGTGCGCGGCTGGACCCACCTCGAGCGCCAGCGCGGGGGGCTTGGGAAGACCGGCGGCCCGGGCGAAAAACAGATCGAACTCGACCGGCGCTATATCGGACAGCGGGTGCGCCTGCTGCGTGGCAAGCTCGACGAGCTGCGCCGCCGCCGCGGAGTGCAACGGCGCGCGCGTGCGCGCCAGGAGATGCTGTCGATTTCGCTCGTCGGATACACCAATGCCGGCAAGACGACGCTGTTCAATGCACTGGTGCACGCCAAGGCCTACGAGGCCGACAAGCTGTTCGCGACCCTCGACACCACCACGCGCCGCGTCTGGCTGGGCGATGCCGGCAATGCGGTCATCTCCGACACGGTGGGATTCATCAGCGACCTGCCGCACGGCCTGGTCGCCGCGTTCCGGGCGACACTCGAGGAAACGGTGCACGCCGATTTGCTGCTGCACGTCGTCGACAGCGCGTCGCCCGCGCGCGATCGGCAGGTCGAGGAAGTCGACAGGGTGCTGGCCGAAATCGGCGCCGACACGGCGCCGCAGTTGCTCGTCTGGAACAAGATTGATCTGGCCGGGCTGGGGCACCGGGTCGAGCGCGACGAATATGGTAAGATCCGTCGCGTAACTGTGAGCGCACGCACCGGTCTTGGGATCTCCGGCTTGCGCGACGCGATTGCGGAATTCGCGCGAGAACGCGCGGCGCGGCGCGACAATCCGGCGCCGGCGGCGCTCCCACTGTGACCCGTACCGCATACACTATCGAATATCACGCACATTGCGGCACGGCCCGCGTACGGTAACCAACCTTTCCCTCTATATTCCAACCATCCATGTCGCTAAATGATCCAAACTGGGGACGCGGCGGTTCGCAAGGGCCGCGTGGCGGCAAAGACGGTCCGCCCGATCTCGACGAACTGTGGCGCAACTTCAATCGCAAGCTGAACGACTTGTTCGGCGCACGACGCGGCGGCGGAGATCGGCCGCCTGCCTCGCCCGGAATGATCGGCGGAGGCGTCGGGCTGATCATCGGCCTTATTGCGCTGGTATGGCTCGCGAGCGGCTTTTACATCGTCGACGCGAGCCAGCGCGGCGTGGTGCTCACCTTCGGCCGGTTTTCCGAGGAAACCGGTCCGGGTCTGCGCTGGCGCATGCCCTGGCCGGTGCAGTCGCACGAAATCGTGAATACCTCCCAGGTACGCACCCTGGAAGTGGGCTACCGCAATAACGTCAAAACGAAGGTTTCGCGCGAATCGCTGATGCTGACCGACGACGAGAATATCGTCGATCTGCAGTTCGCCGTGCAATACACCGTGAAGGACGCGAGGGATTTCATTTTCCAGACGCGGCGCCCGGATGAGACCGCGATGCAGGTCGCCGAATCGGCGATGCGCCAGGCGATCGGCAAGAGCAAGATGGATGGCATCCTGTACGAATCGCGCGAGGAGATCCAGCTCCGCGCGCAGGAGATGATGCAGAAGATCCTCGACCGCTACAAGACCGGCATCCAGGTTGCGCGCGTCACCATCCAGAGCGCGCAGCCACCGCAACAGGTGCAGGCCGCGTTCGACGACGCGGTCAAGGCGGGCCAGGACCGCGAGCGCCAGAAGAACGAGGGCCAGGCCTACGCCAACGACGTTATTCCGAAGGCGCGCGGCGCGGCGGCGCGCCTGATGGAGGAATCGCGCGGTTATAAGCAACGCGTGATCGCCAACGCCGAGGGCGAGGCCTCGCGCTTCAAGCAGGTGCTCGGCGAATACGCCAAGGCACCCGCGGTGACGCGCCAGCGCATCTATCTCGACACCATGCAGGAGGTCCTCAGCTCGAGTTCGAAGATCGTGCTCGATTACAAGGGCGGCGGGAACATGCTCTACCTGCCACTCGACAAGTTGATGCAGCAGGCGGGCGCGATTCCCATGATCGACCCGGTGACGGGTACGGCGCGGCAGATCGCGAGGGAGCCCGCACCGACCGATGCCGGTCGCGCGCGTGAATCGCTGCGCAGCCGCGAACGCGGGGAGCGGCCATGAAGCGGTCACTGGGTCCCATTGTCGCGGTACTGATCGGCCTGCTGGTCCTGCTGTCGGGGGCGATCTTTACCGTCGACCAGCGTCAGAACGCCATCGTCTTCCAGTTGGGCGAAGTCAAGGAAGTCATCACCAAGCCGGGTCTGGGCTGGAAGTGGCCGTTCATCCAGAATGTGCGCGTCTTCGACATGCGCATCCTGACCTTCGATGATGCCGAACCGTTGCGCTTCATCACTTCGGAAAAGAAACCGGTTCTGGTCGACTCTTTCGTCAAATGGCGAATCGTCAACGTGCGCCAGTTCTACGTCTCGACCAACGGCGGCGACGAGGCGCGTGCCACGACGCGGATCAAGCAGACCATCTCGGGCGGCCTGCAGAACGAATTCAACAAGCGCACCGTGCACGAAGTGGTCTCGGGCGAGCGCGACGACATCATGAACGAGGTGCGGGGGAAGGCCGACCAGGAATTGCGCGGCGACCTTGGCGTGGAGATCGTCGATGTGCGCCTGAAGCGCGTCGACCTGCCTGACGAAGTGAGCGAGTCGGTGTATCGCCGCATGGAAGCCGAGCGCAAGCGCGTTGCCAACGAGCTGCGCTCGACCGGCTCGGCCGAATCCGAACGCATCCGCGCCGACGCAGACCGGCAGCGCGAAGTGATCCTCGCCGAAGCCTATCGCGATGCGCAGCGTACCAAGGGCGAGGGCGATGCGCGCTCGTCGGCGATCTACGCGCATGCGTTCTCGCAGAACGCCGAGTTCTATTCGTTCTATCGCAGCATGGAAGCCTACCGCTCCACGTTTCGCAACAAGGGCGACCTTCTGCTGCTCGATCCGAGCTCGGACTTCTTCCGCTACCTGAGAGATTCCGCCGGCAGGCGCGCTGCCGCGGACAGGTGAGGTCACCCGTGTCCAGGCGACCCGGGGGCCGCGGGGGGCGCGGGAAGGCCACGAGAGGGTTTACCGGAAGGGGCCCGAGCCCCCTGCAACCGTAATGGGCGCGACGTTTCTCACGGCGTTTGCCCTGATGCTGGTCATCGAGGGCGTGCTTCCCTTTGTCGCGCCGAACCTCTGGCGCGATACCTTTCGGCGCATTACGCAGATGGGCGAAGGTCAGATTCGCTTCATCGGTCTGACCTCGATGCTGGTGGGCGTGCTGCTGCTTTGGCTTGCGCACGGCTGAACCCGTGATGTACCGGTGATCAAGATGCGCTGGCGGCTACCCGAGCACATCGAGGACATCCTGCCCGCCGAGGCGACTCGCATCGAGGTCCTGCGCAGGCGGCTGCTCGACCTGTTCGCCTCGTTCGGCTACCTACTGGTGATGCCGCCGATGCTCGAGTATCTGGAGTCACTGCTCACCGGCACCGGACACGACCTGGATTTGCGCACCTTCAAGCTGGTCGACCAGTTGAGCGGTCGGATGATGGGCGTGCGCGCGGACATCACTCCGCAGGTGGCGAGGATCGACGCGCACCTGCTCAACCGCCAGGGCGTGACGCGCCTGTGCTACGCGGGCAGCGTGCTGCATACTCGTCCCGAAGGCGTCTCCGCAACGCGCGAGCCGTTGCAGATCGGCGCCGAGGTCTACGGCCACGCCGGCATCGAGAGCGACCAGGAAATCCAGCGTCTGTTGTGCCGCGCGCTTGCCGTGGCGGGCGTGCGCGGCGCGCGTATCGACATGGGACACGTGGACGTGTTCCGCTCGATCGTGCAAGCCGGGCGCGTGCGAGCCGGTCTCGAGGCGGATCTTTTCGAGGCGCTGCAGAAGAAGGACCTGCCGTCGCTGCGCACGAGCGTGCGCGGGTTGGGCAAGAGTACGCGTGAGGCGCTGCTGCTGCTGCCCGAGCTCTACGGCGGGCGCGAGGTGCTCGAACTGGCCCGGCGCAGGCTGCCGGCCATTCCGGCGCTGCGGCGCGCGCTCGTCGCGCTGCGCGCGCTCGCCGATGCCTGTTCGCTGCCGACGAGCTTCGATCTCGCCGAGTTGCGCGGTTATCACTATCACAACGGTGTGGTGTTCGACGCCTACTGCGAAGGCGCCGGCGGGAGCGGATCGGCGCTGATCGCCCGTGGCGGGCGCTATGACGCGGCGGGCAGGGCGTTCGGGCGCCCGCGGCCGGCGACCGGGTTCTCGATCTACTTGCGCGCGCTCACCGGGGTTGCGCCGGTGGCCGCCGCGCGCGAAGCGATTCTCGCGCCCTGTCTCACAGGGAGCAGGTCGCGCGATGCGAAGCTCGCCGCCAGGGTCGAGTCGCTGCGCCGCGCCGGCGAGACCGTGATCGAGGATCTTCCCGGGCACGCGCGTCATCACGGAGAATTGGGCTGCACGCGCAAGCTCGTCAAGCGCCGCGGAATATGGGTCGTACAACCGTTTGGACGGGGAAAGTGAACACGCAAGTGAATCCAAAATCGAACCTTCCGTCGGTCGCAAGAAACGTCGTGGTCATCGGCACGCAATGGGGCGACGAGGGCAAGGGCAAGATCGTCGACTGGCTGACCGATCACGCGCAGGGCGTGGTGCGCTTTCAGGGCGGACACAACGCCGGGCACACGCTGGTCATCGCGGGGAAAAAGACCGTGCTGCACCTGATTCCCTCCGGGATCCTGCGCCCGAGCGTCGAGTGCTATATCGGCAACGGCGTGGTGCTCTCGCCGCAGGCGCTGGTGCAAGAGATGGACGAACTGGAGAGTGCCGGAGTCGAGGTCGCCGGCCGGCTGCGCATCTCGGAGGCCTGTCCGCTGATCCTCCCGTATCACGCGGCGATCGACAATGCCCGCGAGGCGGCCAAGGGCGCGCAGAAGATCGGCACCACCGGTCGGGGCATCGGCCCGGCCTACGAGGACAAGGTCGCGCGCCGCGCGATCCGGTTGCAGGACCTGTTCAAACCGGTGCGCTTCGCCGAGAAGCTCCAGCAGTTGCTCGACTTCCACAACTTCTTGCTGAAAAACTATTACCAGCAGCCCGAGGTCGATTTCCAGAAGACGCTCGATGACGCGCTCGCGCTCGCGCCGCGTCTCGAGCCGATGGTGGCCGATGTGCCGCGCGCGCTCTACGAGGCGAACCGCGCGGGCAAGCGTCTGCTGTTCGAGGGCGCGCAGGGCAGCCTCCTCGACATCGATCACGGCACCTACCCCTTCGTTACCTCGTCGAACTGCGTCTCGGGTGCCGCGGCGGCGGGTGCGGGCATCGGGCCGGGCCAGTTGCACTACGTGCTCGGCATCACCAAGGCGTATACGACGCGCGTCGGCGGAGGGCCGTTCCCCACCGAACTCACCGACGATGTCGGCCGCTATCTCGCGACGCGCGGCCACGAGTTCGGCGCGACCACCGGGCGCGCGCGCCGCTGCGGCTGGTTCGACGCCGCTGCGCTCAAACGCTCGATCCAGCTGAACGGCGTGTCGGGGCTGTGCATCACCAAGCTCGACGTGCTCGACGGCGTCGAGTCGGTGAAGCTCTGTGTCGGCTACGAGGTCGAGGGGAAGCTCTCGGATATTCTGCCCGTCGGCGCCGAGGAACTCGCGCGTTGCGTGCCGGTATACGAGGAGATGGCGGGCTGGAAGGAAAGCACGGTCGGTGCGAAGCAAAAAGACGCGCTGCCCACGGCGGCGCGCGACTATCTCGCGCGAATCGAGGCGCTCACCGGCGTGCCGATCGATCTTATCTCGACCGGTCCGGACCGCGATGAGACCATTGTACTGCGTCACCCATTCGGCGCGGCCTAGAGCCCGCGTGCGTTGAGGCGAGTCAAATATGGATCGCCCCCCGGTTCTCCCCTAGGCATCGTGCCCGGCGAAGCGTAGTATGGAAGCGCCCAGCAACACGCACGGGAGTCGTGGCGAT